>JABMOR010000072.1 GCA_013203245.1 Candidatus Nitrosopumilus sp. | reverse complement strand
GACATACAAAACCTAGTGACGGCCTAATCAAAGCAATTAGAGATACCGTTGAAAATTCAGGCGATTTACTTATTGATCACTACATAGGATATTGTGGAGACGACACGCACATCGTAATGACCCACAGACACGGTGTTGACAATGAAAAAGTCCACAAATTAGCATGGGATGCATTCATGGCAGGAACTCTAGTGGCAAAAGAAGAAGGGCTGTACGGAGCAGGTCAGGATCTTCTAAAAGATTCATTTTCAGGAAACGTAAAAGGAATGGGTCCTGGAGTTGCAGAATTGGAATTCGAAGAAAGGCCTAACGAAGCATTCACTGTTTTTGCAGCAGACAAAACAGAGCCAGGCGCATTCAACTATCCAATATACAGAATGTTTGTAGACGCATTGAGCAACACAGCACTGATTGTAAACAAAACTCTTGCAAGCGGAGTGGTTATGAACATCATGGATGTTGAAAAGGCACAAATTGCAGAATTGCACTTATGGGAAGACAAACCAACTATCGAAGCAGCGTTAATGTATCCAGGAAGATATGTCGTGGATTCAGTATATACAAAAGAAGGTGAGCCGATTCTCGATGCATCTACAGACAGATTGCACAACATTGCAGGAACATATGTCGGAAAAGATGATCCAATCATGCTAGTAAGAACACAAAAGAATTTTCCAGCAACAGAAGAAGTTGGAAGCATGTTCAACAATCCGCATTACGTTGCAGGAAATACAAGGGGCAGCCACAACATGCCGCTAATGCCGGTGAAATTAAACTCGGCAGCATCAATCAACTTTTGCATTCCAATTGTGGAAGCGCTGGTATTCAGCATGCACAATGGTAAACTGGTTGGACCATTTGATGGATTTTCAACACCTGATTGGGACTACATACGGGAAATTGCAACAAAGAAAGCAATTGCAATCAGAAGCCAGGGATTCATCCATCCAGCAACACTTGTACCGTCAGAGTTGGAATACGCTGAAGGCTACAGGGCAAGAATGGAAGTACTGGAAAGCAAGATGAAACCAATGGAGAAGAGTTCGTCCGGCGAAAAGAAAGAGAACTACGAAGATCCAGATTAGCAAACTCGGATCGTGTAAATCGTAGGAAATAGTTAAATTCCAAAAAACATTATCCAGTACAGGTCATGAATGCTTTTCAAAGGGTGTTTGATTGGAAGACGTATATTTTCACAGCACTGGCAGTCATATCATTTTCAAGTTTTGTGGCAGTGTTGTTCGGGCAAACCATTCCCGGAGTCATCGTAGGATTTTTCAAAATTGCCGGAGAATACGTGGTTTTAGGAACAGTATTTATTTTTGCGCTCGCGTGGTTTCTCAAAGCAAGGCCCCACAATCGCCCCAAAGAATACACCGTTGTGCCATTTGACGTGTACGGCAAAAAAAGTGAGATTGACGGAATCAGAACAAATTTCAAAACACACGACGTTGCATGGAGTTTTATGAAACAATACAAAGAATCGTACCCATTGTACAACTTTGCACTGGTTTCAGATCTTCAAAATTCTGACAGACCGACAATCTTCAGATACATCTAATTCAGACTTTTATTCAAGATCACACAGAGAAGTGAAATGGAGTTTTCAATTTTATCTGAATCATTTGACAAGATGGAGTCCACCAGAAAAAGATTAGAGCTGACACAGTTTCTGGTGGAGTTGTTTGAAAAAACCCCTCACGATGTAATTTCAAAAATCGTATATCTCATCCAGGGGAAATTAAGACCTGACTTTGAGGGAATTGAGTTGGGAGTTTCTGAAAAACTAGTGTTAAGAGCTGCAAAGAAGTCGCTGGGAACAAATGAAAAAGACATAATTGAAACCCTAAACAAGGTGGGAGACCTTGGAACCACGATTTCAAAAGTGCTGGAAAGAAAAACGCAGACAGGGTTGTTTGATTTTGCGTTTGATTCTGGGGCACATGACGAAGCATCTTTTGACGCCAAATCCAACACAGTTGAAAGAATTTACGAGATATTATGGGATATATCCCAACTAGAAGGCGCAGGAAAAAATGTTCAGGACAAGAAAATCAATTTCATCTCAAGCTTGTGGAACAAATGCAAGCCGACAGAAGTAAAATTTGTCACGAAGTTATTACTCGGCACGCTGCGGTTAGGAGTTGCCGAAAACACAGTCATGGATGCTTTGGCAATAGCGTTCACCGGAGACAAGGAGAACAGGAAAAAATTACAATACGCGTACAACGTATCCAGTGATCTAGGAAAAGTTGCAGAGACAGTCGCAACAAAGGGCATAGAGGGGATTGAAAAATTTGAAATCACACTGTTCAATCCCATCAGACCGATGTTAGCTGACAGAGTAAAAAGCGAAGCTGAGGCAATTGAGAAAATGGGGAACGAGTTTGCGGCGGAATACAAACTTGACGGGGAAAGAGTCCAACTCCACATAGAAGGGGACAAGGTGGTGTTGTTTTCCAGAAGTCTGGAAAACATTGAAAGTTATTATCCAGACATCATGGAAAAAATTCCTAAGAACATTCAAGCCGATAACATCATTTTGGAAGCTGAGGCGGTGGCAATAAATGAAAACACGGGTGATTTTTTACCATTTCAAGAACTAATGCACAGGCGAAGAAAATACAAAATAGAGAAGGCGATTACAAAATATCCAATCACGGTGAATTTTTTTGACGTGTTGTATTGCAACGGAAGAAACTGTATGGAACTGAGCTACAAAGAGAGGAGAGAGAAACTGGAAAAGCACGTAAAAGAAGATGAATTTGCAAAATACATCCCCATGAAGATAGTAAAAAACGAATGTGAAATTGAAGACTTTATGGAAAACAGCATCAACGCAGGTAGCGAAGGATTGATGCTAAAAATGCTAGACAAACCATACCAAGCTGGTTCCAGAGGGAGCCACTGGTTGAAACTAAAACGAGAGTACAGAAACGAATTGGGCGACAGTCTAGATCTTGTAGTGATAGGAGGATACTTTGGAAAAGGCAGAAGGACTGGAAATTACGGAACACTGTTACTGGCAACTTATGATGAAGACGAGGATAATTTTCCAAGCATTTGCAAAGTGGGGACAGGCTTTACAGACGAGTCGCTGGATCAGCTGTACCAAATTCTAAATCCCAAAGTTTCGATTAAAAAAAATCCGCGCATCATAAGCGAGATGGAAGCGGACGTATGGTTTGAGCCAGAACTAGTCATCGAAGTCGTAGCGTCGGAAATAACCCTCAGCCCGATTCACAAAGCAGCTTTGAACATGGTACGAAAAAACACAGGGTTAGCTTTGAGATTCCCCAAATTCACTGGAAAGATCAGAGTCGATAAAGCAGTTGAGGATGCGTCTACAAACGAAGAAGTCATCACATTGTACAAAGGGCAGAAAAAAATAGCCCACGACAAAAATCTAATGTAATTTGTGCTCAAAAAAATTGTAAAACCGTAGAGGATTTAAATTACCTCGAGGTGTTTTCATTTTTGTATGTATAGTGGAGAGCTTGAAGTTCAAGCAAAAAGAAAGGCCATAGCAGTTTTACAAGACGAAATCAACAGAATTCTAAATGCGTCCAGAGAACTTGCAAGACTTCCTGAACTAATGATGAAAAAAGACAAAGCAGGAATAAAAAATACACTAGAACAAATTTCAACAATTGAAGAAGAAGTAGAAAACTTGAGAAGAAAAATTACACGTGAAGTTGCAGATGTTGGAGGATTGATCATGAATAGAGAAAATCTTTTGAATACAGCATATACAATGGATGAGATTGCAGGTTACATCACAGGCATTTCATTCAAACTATCAAATGTAAAAATCACAACGTTGAAAAGTGCAAAACTGGATATCGACATTACAAAACTGATTGAATTAGTAGTAGACGAAGTTTACAAACTAAATGAAATCATTCGTAGTCTTAATACAAACACTGCTAACGCTATTGAATTGGCACAGGAAACACAAACAATTGAAAGAGAAATTGACATAAAATATAGACAAGCAACAATGAAACTCCTAGCATCATCAATCACAGATACAAAAGAAGTGTTGTTGATCAAAGATGTTATCGAAGGAATTGAAGAAATGTCAGATAAATGTCAAAGAGTTTCAGATTCTTTCATATTGTTAGCATTGAGCCTATAACCAATTAAAATTCCTACACTTTTACTTTATTTTTAATTTAGAACAATCTCACATTTTACTAGAGAATTCATATACAGATAAGAGTCTGCAAATTTATGAAAAGTGAATTAATTGAAAATAGAATTATAGTATGGGACATTGAAGATTCAAAGAAACTTTTCAGTCATGGATATTATGGAAAACCAATTGGAATTCCAAAACCAAAAATTGAGGAAATAGATGCACCGTTAATTTTAGATTTGATTGAAGGATTATACCTATTAGAAAATAAAAGAATTACAATTACAAAATCTAAACAAAAAATTACTGTAGAGCAATTGATTGAAATTTGTAAGAAAGAAGTTCTTGAATTTGATAAAAAATACATAGTATACAAAAACTTTAGAGATAACGGATACATCATTAATCCCGGAATTAAATTTGGATGTGACTTTGCAGTTTATGAAAAAGGTCCAGGTATTGATCACGCACCATTTTTGATTCAAGTATACACTAGAAGCGAATCAATAACATCTACAGGTATTGTTCTAGCAGGAAGACTAGCAACTTCAGTTAGAAAACAATTCATTTTAGCAATTCCAAAAGGCAAAGATAAGGTAGACTTTTTGGCGTTAGACTGGTGGAAAGCTTAGATAGATTTTATGTGACCAGCAATTTGATCATAAATTTCAAAAAGTTCTTTGGTAATTCCAAAAGCAATGTGATTATCCCATTTGCCTCTAATTCTTACTGCTACTTCAGTAGGTTCAACATAGATTGTGGCATCTTTAACAGATTGTTTTGCTATCATCTCATTAAGATTAACATCAGCATTTAATTTTGATGCTAAACTACCTGCACCAATCCATTCTACTTTAGTCACCGTTTTGGATGCAAAGTGACCCTTTGTAGTTAGTTTAGTTTTTGCAAGATAATTACCATAGCTAGAACCAGCACTTTTTCTAACTATGAACTGGGCTTGAAATCTATCTAATGCGCCCCATGGGAGTGGATTTGGATCTTGCATGATTATCCCTTTTGAATTATTTGTATTGCGTCAATGTTTGAATTCTTAACATCAATACATCCCTTGTTAGTTACCATTCTAGGTGTTTGAGCAAAATATCTACTATAGTAATCATCTTTTTCTATTTCATCAGTTCCAATTTCTTTAGCTTTGGAATCTACGCCGATCTCTTTTAACATATCAGAAAATTTTTCAGGCCATGATTGGTAGACAAATGTGTCTGACTCTGTATCATGCATTAAAAATCATGAATCATACCCACAAATAAAGATATCAAGAATTAATTGAATTTGGGATCAATCAAAATAAATATCACAAAAGTTTTGACAGATTATCTATGTTGAAATTTCAAGGTAAACTTGCACTAATTACTGGCAGCGGTACAGGCATAGGTCAAGCAATCGCTAAAAGATTTGTAGAAAATGGTGCCAGTGTAATCATTCTCGGTAGAAGAAGAGAACCATTAGATGAAACATCAAAAATGTTAGAACAAATTATTTCTGAAAAAAACACGGGAGCATCAGTTAGAATTTTTGCAGGAGTTGATGTTGCAGATGAAACACCAATGAATGACATGTTTGAATCACTAAGCAAAGATAACGTTACAGTAGATTACATAATTAACAACGCAGGAGTTTCAGGTCCAGTAACATGTTTTGCAAATGCATCAATGGATGAATTCAAAAGCACAGTTGCAATTCATTTGACAGGTACATTCTGGGGTTCCGTTCAAGCACTAAAAGTAATGAAATCAGGCGGAAAAATAATTACAATTTCAACATTCTTTACAGAAGAAAGACCATTAGAACAAAGACCATATAGATTTAGAAGTCCATACACTGCAGCTCAAGGAGCTAAAAACAGATTAGCAGAACTAATGTCATGGGAATTAACAGATAAAGGAATTATTTCAATAGCAACAAACCCAGGTCCAGTGCATTCGGATAGAATTTACAAAACAGTGTATCCTAAAGCAGCAGCAGAATTTATGAGAGTCAGTGGGTTTGAAGATTTAGTTCCAATAGAAGTCGATGCTGCTAACAAAGAACTCTTACCGTTATTAGGAGAAGACGAGTCAGTCATCAAAGAAGGAATTGTAAAAGCAGCAGAAAAATTAGCTAACGGAAAAGATGTTTCTAAACTTACAGTGACATTAACAAATCTATTAAACAAAATTCAAACTATTGCAGAAAAAGTTCAAAACAATACATCACATATGATTGCAAATCAAGAATTCCTATCTCAAGGACAAGTTTCAGAATCAGTTCTCAATTTATGTGATGATGAAATAGCAAAAATACTAAACGGTAAAGTCATTCCAGGAGATAGAGTATTTTATCCTGTAAAACCACACATTGGAACTGCAACACCGGGAGTTCACCAGCCAAACTTTGCTGGAAAAGCAGTTGTGTTTACAATCGATGCAACTGACAAAACAGATGCCGAAAGAGTTGAATTTTTGGCACAACATGTAGAAAAGAATGGAGGTAAAGTAGCATGTTTCATTTCACAATCAACTCCAACAGACCTTCAGGAATACATTAGCAGTAAATTCCACTCCCATATTGTAGATATTAAAAATCCTGAAGAAGTTGGAAAGTGGTTAAACACTGCTAAAACAAACATCGGGAAAATTCTAGGAGTTATTCACATTACAGGAAAATTGGCAGAAGGTATGAAATTAACAGAATCATCACGTAGTCAATGGGAAGCATTGACTGAGAAATTCATATCAACTCCTGCAAACGTAGCACAAAGAGCACTAGAGCAATTTGTTCCAGGCGGAAGTAAAGATCCTCGTCTATACAAAGATGTCAAGGGTGCAATTATGATTATCGGACCAGACTTACCCATAGGTAGGAAAGTAACTGGGACCCAAAGAGCACAAGTAGAAGTGTTCAGAGGTGCACTAAGACCATTTACAACTACAGTTAATCAAGAACTAAGTGATGTATTGAATTCAAAAATCAGAATGTTTACAATTTTCCCAGGTTCGGTAACAGGTTCAGAACCAAACAATCAAAAAATTGCAGAGGCATTTAATTTCCTTGTTTCAGATAGCTCTGCTTCATCATCAGAAGTAATTTTCTGTGTAGATGAATCAAGATAAGAATGAAAATATTTTCAGAGTTTAGAGTAGGAGACACATTTCATTCCACATGCAGTATTTCAGATAAAGAATTAGAAGAATATCTAAAATTTTCAAGAGTTAGAAACACATTCTTAGAAGATAAAAAGAAAGGAGAGCAACAACTAGTTTCAGGGAGAGCAATTCTATCAAGAATGGAGGGAGAATTTACCAGATTGAGTCAGATTTACGGAAATGATATTATTTTTCTAGGAACAGATGGGGATTCTGAATGGGAAAATAGAAACACTAGATTTCTCAAACCTCTCTATACAGATCAAGTGCTAAAATTAAAATTTACAATGTCACAAAAAGAGGACATTGATGATGAATTTGGGAAAATTTTTGTTGATTATGAAGGATCCTCACAAGACAATGAAACCATTGTACTATCAAAGAAGAATATCTACAGAATTAAAAAAGAACCACCTAGATAAAATTTAAAATAATATACAGGAGAGCCGACTCGTCTCTCCCGCCCTTAGGCCATAAGACCTAATGAACAACGTATATTACAAAATTAGTATTAAAATACAATACAAAATATCGAGGCTAAAATCCTAAATGAATATTTCCAGATAAAGAATCAAAGAATAATTTAGCAGATGCAATTAGAATTACTAGAGTAACCAAGATTTGCAAATACCGTTCTTTGATATCTATAGATAATCGTGCACCAACTAATCCACCAATAAAAGAACCAATAGATAGCATACCAGCTTGAAGAAAATCTGGATGTCCCAATAAACTATGTACGATAACACCAGATAAAGAAGCAAACAAGAGTATCATTTGGGATGTCGGTGCAGCTTTTTTCATTGCCATGCCCATTCCCACAACCATTAATGGTACAAAGATAATTCCACCACCAATACCAAAGAAGGAGGAAATTATTCCTGCAAAAAAGCTTGCGCCAATTGCAAAAATCATCATCTGTTTTGAAATTGTTTTCTCTTTGGTCTCAATTTTTTTTCTTAAAAAGATGTACGCAGCTGATGCAATTAATACAAATCCAAATAAGATTTTAAAAATATCAGGTGCAACATCAGTAGATATTATTGCACCCAAAATAGTCCCAGGAATTGAAAGTAATCCAAGTTTAATACCTAGAGAATATTTAATTCGTTTTTGTTTTGAATAAGAAATTGTGGATGCAGTAGCGTTACTTAATGCAGCAAATAGACTATTACTTGCTGCAGCAGTAGGAGGGAATCCTAAAAAGGTCAATATTGGAACTATGATAATTCCACCACCAAGGCCAATCATAGAACCTAAAAGTCCTGCTGCAAATCCTAAAGGGATTAGCCATAGTTGATCAATCATGATAATGTCAATCAGAGAATTTTCTATTATATAATTAAACTATTTTAGAATAATCAGTGTCTGCAAAATGGAATTATCCTTTGATGTAATTTCTAAAAATATTTTAGAATTACCTAAATTATCAATTTTTGATTTGATATTTCGTTCACCTGAATCAGAGTAAAATGTATGAGCAGCCTCCAGCCATGAAGAAATAGATTCATAGTCTTCAGACTGTTTTGTCTCCCAACAGTCACAAACAAGTGTTTCAATCATCGTTTCAAATACGGCAAAAACATCATTTCGATTAGATTCCAAAGTAGAAGTTTCAAGATTAGCCACTGCCATAATAGGAGATTGAACATCACCACCAATGTTGATATTCCCCAAGGCATGTCCTTGAGAATCCAACACGGCAGTGGTAGTACAATATTCTACGGTTTTTAAAAGTCCATTCTCAGGGAACATACAATATTCACTAATAGTATGATCAGTAATTGCAGTGGGTGCAGAAACGAGAATGTTTTGTTCTGCCAAAATATTTTGAATTATCTCAATATCATAATAAGTAAAACCTGTTTCATAAATGGATGGAGATGTAGAAGAGTCATCGTCTACCAATAGAAAAGATGCAGAAATAATGATTACAATACCAACTATGATTGGAATTATAATTAACTTGTTCATAGTCTATAAAATTTTAATTCAAAGATAAGGCTTTGCAATATCAAATTGAAATTATAGTTAATTTTGAATCTCTAGTTATATTATTTTGATCAACAAATCCAGCAGTTACCTCAAGAACATATGATGCCTCATTGTCAGGAATTATGCTTTGACAAGTTGTTATTTCCACCACAGTTTTACAAGGAGGGATATTTTTTTCAATATGTACAATACTTCCATCTTGATCAAACCAAATCATATCTAATGGGAATTGCATATTGAGCATCCATAAAGAATACAGACCAGGTTCAGTAAATACAAAGATCATTCCCTCATCATAAGGAAGTTGGTCTTGAAACATTAATCCTCTAACACGCCTTGGTTCAGAATCTGCAATTTGCACTTCAAGAGGAACATCATCTATCAAAATAGTGCCACGTGGAAATTCAACTGATTCTAGTTTACTATCACTTGGAAGAGTCAACATTCCAATAACTCCAATGATCACAGCAGCAATTGCAACAGGAATTAATGCTTGAGCACGAGTGGTCATGAATTAATTTCTTCTAATCCTTTTAAAATACTCTCTGAAATTCACAAAATTCTGAGGAGATAGTACTGAATTCGGGAATAAAATTAGGACTTTACAATATCGTAATCTTCTTTGCCATTACCAAATTTCTGTGTAATAATTTTCACTCTGTATTTCTTGCCTCTTTGAATATCCAGAGTATTCTGAGTCGGTTTGCCATTATCATAAAATTTTGCAACAATCATCTTTCTTGAAGTGTAAAATTTCTTGACCCCATCAAACTCTTCTTCAGTTTCAATATTCACTTCAGTAATGGTCTCTTTGCCAACTTTTCTATCAACATTCTCAACTTTTACAATAGTGAAAACGACCTTATCATCTAGTTTTGACAATGAAGCTTAAGCCATATCTTATTCTTCATTTT
>JABMOR010000071.1 GCA_013203245.1 Candidatus Nitrosopumilus sp. | reverse complement strand
ATTGTTTCAACTTCGACTGGTTCATCATAAACCATCTTGTTACTTTGTGAAAAGAATCTTGCATTGTCTACTTGACTTCTTGCATCTGGAATGTACCCTGCCGCTGCGACTCCTACATGATCATCGATCTGGAAAATCTTTTGAGCTGTGCTTGAAATTTGTAATTTTCTTGGCTTCTCCTCGACTGCGATGATGATTCCATCTTTGCATTTTATCCCGACAGCTATCGTTCCTCTTCTTACAGTTTCAATGGCGTATTCCACTTGGTACAGTCTGCCATCAGGTGAGAATACTGTAATTGCTCTGTCGTAACCTTGTTGTGCTGGAAGCATTTGATTGCAATGCTTTGATTATACAATTTAAACCATGCCAACAATTGAGAGTAATTACTACTTTGATCGGAGCCTAACCTGATGATGAATCATTGTAAATCAAACCTTAATTTGAAACTTGAATTATCATGGATTTGTGAAGTTTGAAATTGAATTTACAGGACATGAGAATATTCGCTCTAACCATCAAATGACCTTGGAAATTACTAAAGAATCTCATTTGACTCCTAGGGGTGATTGTATTATTGGCGTTAATGCAAAATCTAGTTGTGCTGATTTACCTGATGAATTAAAAAATAAACTAAAAAACCCTGATTCTAAAGTAAATTTTTCAATTAAAGTTGGAGATGAAGAGTTTGTAATGGAGGGCAAAGGCCACCCTGATCTTATTTTGAGCCATGCTGAGGATATTGTTATTCGAAAAAGTGATTTTATTTGTCCACGAACATTGGCAATTAAATGTGACAAGGCTTCTGATTTGTTACCTAGAAGCATGGTGACTCTATTACAAGATCCAAAAACTATTGGCACATTTACTATTGTTATTGAATGATATTGTGACAATTTTATAGTCTATATGTTGATTTTATTCATGGGTCGAATAACAAATTTCTTTCTTCTAGTTCCTCTAGCAATCTTTGCTGCAATTATTCTTGGATTGGGAATGTATATGACTTTATGTAAAAATTCCAACATCTCTTTAGGCTGTTAGATCTATTGAATTTCTTTATACAATTTTCTGTTTTAGCTAATTCTGATTTAGCATGATTTTCTTAAGCTATGACGTTCTAATTTATTCATGATAAAACCTGTCATTGAGTTACCAATTTCTACAAAACCTACAGATGTAGAATTAAAGAAACTAAAAGACTATTTCAAAGAAATGCCTATATCTGAAATTCTTACAGGGTTAAAGTTTGCAAAGAATAGATGGTCTGCAAAAGATGCTGGCACTCTAAAAGTGGGTAGAAAAAGTATCGTCCAAAAGGAAGTTCATTCAGTTACTACTGAACAAGCTCAATGGAGACTAAAAAATTGGAAGATGATGATTGCAAATTATCGTAGACGCGGATATAGTTATCCAACAATATCTAGAATAAAGAAAATCTTAATACAAAAAAGTAAAAAGAAATCTAAATAATTTTAAATTATTTTTCTATATGAATACGTCTGTTCTTTTCTGAACAATTTGTTGTTTTAACGAATCTGGAACATCTGGAATTGTAGATTTTGTTTGTCCTGCAATTACGCTGTGTGCTTCTTCTAGAATTGCTAATGTATCTGCATTAGTTTCAGGTACTGTGCTCATGCTGTCACCAATTCCTACTGATGATCCAGACATTACATCTCCTAGAATTTGTGACAAATCTTGCATTGAAGCGTTTGCCTCTGGCATAATTCCACTGAGTGATGGACTTAGACCTTTGATTATTGCCATACATGGACTGAGTGTTACTACAATATCTCCTAATTCTGAAACTGTATCTAATCTAAGTTTTACTTGTTCCATGGATAATTTTGCTCCGCTAACCATGTTTTTCATTTTTCTTACTTGAGTTAATTCCCCTGCATATGCTTGAGCGTAACTAGGTTTGTTATTTCTTTGAGCGTTAACTATTTTTTCAAAAATCATATCATGTTTTGTCTGTAATTTTTGATTAATTCCGTCTAATTTTGAAATTTGAAATTGTAATTTCTTTTGTGCAAAATCAATCTTGTTTTTTAATGGTTCATCTGGCTTTACTTTGCCAATTATCTTTTGAGATATGTTTTCGCCTTCAGTTTTGTTCCAAGAGTTGCTTATCATATCTTATATCCTAAATCTAGTTCTTTTTTTTCTTTTAAACAGATTTGTCACTCTAGGTAGTGTCACTGGAGTTACACTAAGTACAGTTACACTATCCAAAGGTGAATGTAAATATTTGAAAGCCCATACCCTTTACTCTAATCTCAACTATGTGTGAAGAACTCATATCACTATTGATGATGTTGTACAATCCTGGTTCTTTTACATGTAGGATATTGTTATCTATAATGTCCGTTCCTGAATATTCTGATGGCAGTGGCTCTCCATCTAACAATATCTCCAATTCTGCATTATTTTCAGTAACTATGTTTACCTCTTTGGCATTGTATAGTAGTTTGATGGTACCTGTTTCAGAAATTAGTTCCATACTGTCATCATAATTCTTCCAATCCCCTATTGGATAGAATTTATGCAAGTCTATGTTTTCTGGTTCAGAATATGAAATGATTTTACCTGGTTGAAATCCTTCTTCACTACCTAATTGATTCCTGTTCTGTGCAAACTTGTAACCAAAATATAATTCTGGTGTCCTAAACAATGAATGCTGAAATTCTTCAACATCTACAAGAGATGATGTTGATGTCATCTGAATTCCTAATGAGTTTGATCTTTCCTCTAATAATTTTTGAATAACTTTTTCTGATTCTTGATATCCACCTTCACCAATGTGATCATATCTTAGATATCCTTCATGGTCTGCAATGTATTTTCTTGGCCAATATTTATTTCCAAATGCTTTCCAAGTTTCCATGTCGTTATCTAACACAACTGGATAATCAATACCATATTTTTCAATTGCAATTTTTACATTTTCAGGATCTTTTTCAAATTCAAATTCTGGTGAATGAATTCCTATTATCAATAATCCTTGTTCTGAATATTTGTCATCCCATGCTGTAATGTATGGTAATGTTCTGATACAATTGATGCAACTGTATGTCCAAATATCATACAGTACAACTTTTCCCTCCATCTCCTTTTTCAATTCTTCAGGTGTGGTGTTTAGATAACTGGCTATTCCTACTAATTCAGGAGCTTTCTTGAATCCCGATTTATCAATTTCTGAAAGTGAATTCACATCTGTAAATGTGGTGGATGGTTGTATTTCTTGATCAAGTGATGAGAATACTATCCCAATAACGCCTAATCCTGCAGCTATTATGACTCCAAAGATTAATCCTGTTTTTATCTCCGAGTTCATCATGTTATCCTAATAATACCAACTCGTTAAGAAGTGGAAAATTTGCAATATATGCAAGCTGATTTGTAAATACTAGAATGCCTAAAATAATAATAAATGCTCCCAAAATAACATTATAGTATTTTAGGTGTTTTGCCATTGAACGAATAATTTTTGTTGCCCTTGAGAAAAAGATTCCAATCAAAATGAATGGAATTCCTAATCCAAATGAATATGCAAGTAACAAACTGAATGAAATTGACGGGGTAGTTGCAGCTAGTGTAAGAATTGTTCCAAGTATGGGTCCTACACATGGTGTCCATCCAACTGCAAATGCCAAACCAAATACAAATGACATTGGGTAGCTTGATTTTGAATTTTTAGGAAAAAACTTCTTCTCTACGTTTAATGAGCGAATTTTTGTAGATAATAATAAAAATATTCCAAATGAAATAATGATAATTCCAGCTATCATGTTTAGACTTTCTGTAAATTCACTTGCTGCATTAGATAGAACACTGTTGATTATGACGCCCAATATGGAAAATACCACTGAAAATCCCAAAACAAAAAATATTGTATTGAGTACAATGTTTGCCCTGTTTATTGAAAGAACTGTCCCATTTTTGGAACCTAACTCTGTTACCGTTGTTCCTGATATGTATGCAAGAAATGCTGGGATCATTGGTAAAATACAAGGTGCAATAAAAGAACTCAAACCTGCAAGTAATGCTACAAGAATAGTAGGATCTGCCATATCCTAAACTTGTAATTTTTCCTTTAAAGCTTTCTTCCAAATTTCATTTTGGTTACAATCCATTTTTAACTAGGTTGTGGGTAATTTTGATATGAACAAGCGATTTATCCTTGTTGGAATAGTTTTGGGAATCATTGTTGTTCTTGCAGTAATTATCGGCTCACCTGCAATTGGCGGCTTTGATGCAATGCGCTAATCAAAAAATCTTCTACATGCTTTATCAAATATTTCAAGTGTTTTTTCAATCTCCGTACCTGATAACCATGCCGTAACTGAAATCCTTAGTCTTGCTTGGTTTTTTGGAACTGTTGGGTATCTTATGGGTTGAGCAAAAATACCATTATCAAACAAAAATTTTCCAAATTCCATGGCTTTTTTTTCATCGCCGATAATTATTGGTATGATTTGAGTGCTAGAATTTATTTCATAACCTAATTGTTTGAGTCCTTTTACGAGTTGCTCTGTATTTTTTATCAATTTTCTTTTTTGTTTTTCTCTGTTTGACTGAAATCTTTTAAACGAATATTCTACCAAAAATGATGGCAATGCAGAAGTATAGATAAATGATTTTGATTTATTGATACATAAATCAATTACATTGTTATGAGATGAAACATATCCTCCAAATGATCCCAATCCTTTACTTAAACTACTTACATACAAATCAATTTTTTTTGCAACTTTGAAATGATCTGGTGTTCCTTTCCCATCTTTACCTATTACAAAATCCCCATGTGCATCATCTACTATTGTAATAGCATTTGATTTCTCTGAAATATCTGTAATTTCTTTTAATGATGATAAATCACCATCCATACTAAATATCCCTTCAGTTATTACAAACTTATTTTTTCCTTTTTGTTTTATTTTTTTACTTAAATCATCCATGTCATTATGTTTGTAGATGGAAATTTTAGCATCTGTTAATTTGCAGGATTCAATTATACTTGCATGGTTTAATTCGTCACTGAGAATCAAATCTCCTTTTTTTGCAATTGCTGAAATTGCACCTAGATTTGCCATGTATCCTGTTGGGTAAATCAAACTATTTTGATGTGATTTGTGTTTTGCAAGTGCATCTTCTAATTTTTTATATGATTCATCATTACCTGAAACTAATCTTGAACTTGATTGCAATTGTTTTATTTGAATTTTGGTAGTTGGTATTCCTAGATAGTCATTTGAGCATAAATTTACGAGTTTTTTATTATTTATGGTAATTTCAGAACCTTTGGCAATTCCATATCGTAATTTTCTGTATAGGTTCTTTTGTTTTAGATTTTCTAATTCTGAATCCACAAAATTCAGTTTATGTTTTGAGGCCAATTCTCTCAATTAATTCACGGTCTTTTTTAGCCTCATTTCCACCCATTGTAAGATATCCTTCTGTAATTATGCCATTAGCACCACTCTGTAGTAATTCCTCACCTGAATCCGATAATTTTGATTCTCGTCCTCCTGAAATTTTGATCACCGATTCTGGTAATAGAAATCGTATCACTGCAAATATTCTAACAATTTCTGAGTTTGGAAGATCCACCTGTAATTCTAGTGGGGTACCGGGCATTGGAACTAGAATGTTTATTGTTACTTCTTCTGGAAATAGTCTTCCTAATTCAAGTGCAAGCTCTAATCTTTGCTCTCTTGTTTCTCCTAGGCCGATAATTCCCCCTGTACACAGTTCTAATCCTGCATCTCTTGCAATTCCTAGAGTTTTTAATCTGTCTTCATATGTGTGAGTTGTACATATTTCAGAGAATTTTGATTTTGCAGTTTCCAAATTATGATTATATCTTTTAACTCTGAGCTCTTTTAATTTTCTTGCTTGTTCAGGTGTTAGAAAACCTAAACTACATTCTACACTGATTCCTACTTTTTCATTTATTTGACTAATAATTTCACATACTTTTTCAAAATCTTTTGAAGATGGTTCTCTCCATGCCGCTACCAGACAATATGATTCTGCACCATCTTCTTTTGCTTTCTGTGCTTTACTAACTACATCTTCAGGGGATGGCAGTTGATATGTCTCTATTCCTGTATCAAAAAATGCAGATTGTCCACAAAATGTACAATCTTCACTACATGCATTTTTTTTAATATTGTTTAATTGTTCAACGTCTACTTTTTTCCCGTTAAAATCCCGAGTTATTTCATTTGCACACTTTGCTAATTCACTTAGATGTTCCTCTGGAACATTAAATAATTCTTTTACCTCTTCAGATGAAATACCTATTCCAGAAAATACTTTTTCTTGACACTCTTTAATGAATTCCAAAGTATCCATTGTTTAGTTTCAAATTATTCCATTTATAACAATAATGGAAAGGTTAACCAATACTGGTATGTGGGGTTAACAGTCAGATTACCTTTGATTTGGCATTTTTAATTGTGGTAATTGTTCTATTCAGGAGTAACTCTAACTCGGATTCCGATATTGCCAGCGGTGGTACAATCATGACTATATTTCCAAGTGTTCTGAGGTAAATTCCGTTCTTTTTCCCTTCCTCAAAGAATATCTTGTTTATTGATTTTTTTGGTGAAATTGGAATCTTTTTTTGTTTATTTTTTACCAACTCTATTCCCATGAGCATTCCTTTGTGTCTGATGTCCCCTACAATATCAATATCTGATACCTCATCATAGAATCGCTCAAAAATTTTTGATGTTTTTTGAATTTTTTTAATTAAATTATTTTTTTTATACATTTTGAGATTTTCATTTGCAACTGCTGATGCAATTGGATTTCCTGTATACGTATGTCCATGAAAGAGATGTTTCCAATCATTAAATTCACCTAAAAATGACTCATAGATTTTTTTATTTGTTAGTGTTGCAGCCATAGTTAGATATCCTCCAGTCAACATTTTACCATATGCAACAATGTCTGGAATACTTTTTTGTTCTTCATACTGTGTCATTGATCCTAGTCTGCCAAACCCCGTTGCTATTTCATCTAGAACAAATAAAACATTATATTTTTTACATAATTGGCTAATCTTTTTCTGAAATCCTTTGGGATAAATTATTACCCCTCCTGCTACTTGTGCTCCACTTTCCATAACAAATGCTGCAATGTTATCTTTTTTTGCAAATCTTTTTTCAATTTTATCTAAACAGTAATTTTGATAGTCTGTTATGGTAAATTCTTTTGGCATCCTGTATTTGTTTGGAACTGGGAATTGTATTGTTGAGAATAATTGTTTTTTAAATTTGCCAAAAAATTCTGGTACGTATCCCACAGACATTGCTCCAAACGTATCTCCATGATATCCGTTCTCTATTGTAGCAATTTCTGTTTTCTTTTTGTTACCGATATTTTTCCAATACTGTAATGCCATTTTGATTGCTATCTCCATTGCAGATGATCCATTATCTGAATAAAACACTCTGTGCATACCTGGTGATATTTTTACAAGACTGTCTGCAAGTTTTTCTGCAGGCTCTGTTGTCAGGTTAAATTGTGATGAATGTTGGAGTTTTTTGCTTTGTTGATTAATGGCTTTGATTAGTTGTGGGTTTGAATGTCCCCACACGTTGCACCACATTGAGGCTACACCATCTATCATTTTGTTACCTTTAGAATCAACTAACCATACTCCTTTGGCTTTTACAATTTTATCAAAAGAATCCCATTCTTTCATCTGAGTGTTTGGGTGCCAAACAGAACTTTTCAACGGATTTTGTATAGTTTCAGATCTTAATAATTAACCGATGAATTAATCAATGAATCATTCCAAATATTTTTGTTGAAATCACTCTTTATCACAGGAACTGATACTGATGTTGGGAAAACCTACATCACAGCAGGACTTGCAGTGGTACTTCGAAAAATGAATGTAGATGTTGGTGTGATGAAGCCATTTGCAGCAGGTATTGCTGAAAAAAAAGGGTACAAATCTGAAGATATTAAGATATTATCTCGTGCGGCAAAAGTATGTGATCCTGAAAATTTAGTAAATCCGCAATTCTTTCCAATACCTGCATCACCATACACTGTATGGAAGAAATTAAAAACAAAACCAAAAGTTTCAACGATTCTATCTAGTTTTAAAAAATTAACAAAACTTCATGATATGTTACTGGTAGAGGGGATGGGTGGAATCATGACTCCGATTCTCAAAGACTATTACATTACAAATTTGATTAAAGCAATGAAAATCCCTGCAGTGATTGTAACTAAAAGTAAAATTGGAACAGTCAATCATACTATAATGACAGTAAAGATGTGTGAAAAATACAAAATTCCTGTTAAAGGAATTATAATTAATGATTTTGACAAGGGTTATCCTGTCAAAGGCCTAACAAGGGATTTACAAAACCTTACGGGAGTTCCTGTTTTGGGCTCTATCCCATTCATCACGGATATGAGTGATACATCATTGAATCAAATTTTCAAAAAGAATCTTAATTTAAAATTATTAATGAAATAAATTTTTTATATTCTTAAAATTTTAAACTTGCTTGTTCCGTGAACATTGCTGAATTGTGCAATCTCAAAAATAATCTTTGAGAATGTATTGTTATCTTTGGACAGTATGAATGATTTTTTTCCTGTGGGTACATCTTTGGATAAAACTAACCAAATGTTTTCTTTTTCTGATTGAATTTTTTCTAACTTTGAAATTTTTTCGTCAATTATTGTTATGTCTGATGATTTTGGTATGCAAATCAACAATGTCTTTTTTGGATCTTTTTCTAATGTTTTAACATCTGGAACTACAATGTCTAGTTCATTCCCATCATACTCTATCTTTCTTTGACTAGTAATCAAGGCGTTTGTAAGGAGATAATGCAATAGTCCCGTAGCTAAAATTCCGACTGATTCATCTTTTTCACCCATGGAAATTACTTTATCATAACAGTTTGTCGTAATCTCGTGAATGATCTCATCGAATTTTTTTTCAATAATTAATTTGGGAACTGTCTTTGAATTTTCAATATATTCAAACAAATAATCCTTGATTGGATTTGACTCTTCATCCATTACTCGTTGTAAATGTAACGTCTTTCGCCTCTAGATTCTTTTTTAGTATCTATATTCACTAGAACGAATTCTTTATTGGAATGCACCATTGATTCTTCTGGGGATAGTTTGTTTTCGTGCAATTCCTCATATTATCCCCATGTCAATCTTTTTCGTGGGCCAATCTCTGATTCCAAATTCATATCATTTACAATATCATAGT
>JABMOR010000070.1 GCA_013203245.1 Candidatus Nitrosopumilus sp. | reverse complement strand
TTGCGTTTTGTTTTGTTTTTGAAATACTATGTCTTGTATTGAATTGATATTTCTCATCAAAGAATGAACTATACAATTTGAAATATTCCCTACTCCCTTGAGCTTCGATTTGAACCAATTTTCTTAAAGAATAATTTGGAATATCTCGGATTAATGACTTGAGTAAGGAAATCATCTTTGCAGAATCTTCCTTTAGTGTACATAGGAAATTGATTTGAGATTGGAATTTTGCTTCTAATAATTGCCTTTGTAGGTAGGTAATTTTGGCTTCATCTCGAAAAGTATCGTATTGATTCATTCTATTTCTAGAACCAATACCTGAAACCATGGGAAAATTAAGACTAGATACAGGGTTTCCATACGAATCAGTTAGAATGACATTTACGTTAT
The DNA here is from genome assembly GCA_013203245.1 of Candidatus Nitrosopumilus sp. Classification (GTDB taxonomy): domain Archaea; phylum Thermoproteota; class Nitrososphaeria; order Nitrososphaerales; family Nitrosopumilaceae; genus Nitrosopumilus. Next base: position 6,099 of record JABMOR010000070.1, on the reverse strand, counting down.
TTTCAGATAATGACTTGATAGCATCAGTTGATAGTATTCCCTTGCCTGATATGACTAATCTCTCATAAGGAAATTTTGGTGGATAGTGAGCTTCGATTTCGTGGTCTTTTTCGTAAAAGTGCTTGCCGTTTTTTAGAATTATTTGACTATCCTTTGTAGTAATAGCCATACCAAAACCCCTCAGCAACTTGACACGATGAGTTGTGGCGTTTTGCATAATGTTCGTTATAATTTTGTAATAAAACGAATTTCCAACAAAACAACTTTACATTATAATCTGGATTAGGGTTACTTTCTACGAGTGAAAAGGGGGGATACTATTTTTGTTGAAGTGCAATGACGCAATTGATTTAAAGAACTTTATTGTATCATCTATGTGAACATCAAAAAAGTAGGCAATGTAATTTTAGCCGTAACGGACATTGACAAATCCCTGGAATTTTACCATGAAATAATCGGACTTCCAATCAGAAGTCAGAGAAGATCCTGGGTTGATTTGGGTACTTCTGGTGCATTATTGAGTTTACATCCGGCATCGTTAACTGCACAACACATTGGTAGTTCTATTGAAAATGGAATCACTATTGGTTTTCTTGTTGGCGATGTAAAATCTGCTATTGAGGAATTAAGATCAAAAGGGGTAAGAATCCATCGTGATATTGTTAAAAAAGATGCAGGACTAAATGCAGTAGTTATGGATCCTGATGATTATCTTATTTCCCTATTCGAACCACTCTTTGAAGACAAAGCAGAACAAACAGGCGGATATCAAGGATTTACACCAGCTTAGATTGTCTTTTTAATTAAAGATATAATTTTCTCTAAGCCTTTTTCTTTTCTATTAATTGAAACATAGTATGTAATATTATTTTTTTGTAGAATTACAATTGTTATTTTTTGATGCTGTAAAACAACATGTTCAAGTTTTCCAATTGCACTTACAGATTCTTTTCTTAATGAAATTAAAGTTGATATTACAAACAATTCATTCTTAAAATCTTCTGATTGTAAAAGTGGTTTAAGATTAGGTTGGATTATTCCAGTCAATGTTCTACCATACGCATTTACAACTCCTGCATATCTGACACTGTTTGAAATTTTTAAAATATTTTGACAGTGTTTTCTGTATCCGATTATAGTCTCTTTCCATTTATCTGCAGGAGTTTTAACCATGATTAAACTAATTTTTGAAATTAATAAGCGTATTGACTAAATGCAGTTTTTAGAACTAGTGATTATTTTGAATCTCTTTCTTTTTCTAATTTTTTCTTTAATTCAAGATTTTCTTTAATCAGTTTATCGTTTTCTGTTTGAAGTGTTTGTATAGAATTTTGTCTGGTATATGCTGGATGTCCTGGTGGAATAACAGTTGAATTCATTGTTAGTAAACCTGCAGCGTGTTGTTGATACATGTGTTGAAATCCTTGAAGTTTTTGAGCCATGTTATCTGCGTTTCGTAAAAATTGCTCTTTCATAGGATTCTCATGATTTTTGAACATTGGATTTGCTAGCCCTGGAGGTAGTCTTGGAAATTGAAATGCTACATGCGGAATGTTTGGATTTAATCCATAAAGGTCGCGTAGATGGTTTGTTACCATATCATCCATGAATATCATCAATATTTGCTATATTTGTGGCTTGCTTTACTCCTTTGATAAACCTCTAACTCAATTCTCAGGTGTTTTAGCTCAACTTGAACTGATCGCAGATCCTTATAGATTCGTGATTTTGATCGCTAATACATATGGAACAATTGCAAAAGGCATGTCTAAAATGTAAAAAAGACATTCAAGAAAAAGATCTGCATAAAATTGTAATTTATGTGGTTCAAGAAAAATTTACAGAGCATCACTATGAGCATGTAGAATGTCCTGAGAACTTTACTAGATAATTAAAAATTAATTTTATCCTCGATGTTCGTATACATAGTAAATTTCACCTGTAGTTCTAGAGCGATATTTCCATTCATCCTTCTTCCAAACTATCGGAACAAATTCCTTCTGTACTGTAGGATGTATTCTTTGAAATACGTCATTACCAATTAAAATTTGGTTAGGTTTTGCCATGTTTTGAATTTTAGATGCAATGTTCATTGCAGGACCCATTAAATCAACATGTGAATGTTCTATATCTGCACCGTATCGGACTACGATGTTTTGTCCAAAATCGACTCCAACTTTTACCATCAAATCAGGGTAATCATATTGGTTTAGAATTGGATTAATCCCTTTTTGTATAATTGACACCAGTGATTTTGCACAGTTTACAGCATTATCTGCTGCAAGAAGAGCATTCCCTTCTGCTACAAAATAACCAATTACTGCATCACCTACAAATTTTAGTACATATCCGTGATGTTGACGAATTACTGCTGCCATTTCTTGAGAAAATGAACTTATAATTATTGCAATTTTTTCTGCAGGCATTTCTAATGTCATGGTAGTTGAACCAACTAAATCTACATAGAGTACAACCATGTCTAATTTTGAAAAAACATGTTTTCTCAAAAATTTATCTGATTCATCAATTAATCCTGAATATTGATAGCCATTCTTTAATGCCCCCCATACACGTTTCTGGGTTTCTAAAATCATAGTTTCAGAATCTAATGTCTGTTGTTGATTTTTGCTAAGTAGCATGTCTACAACATTGTTATTTTGATCAGTATCTGAGGAATCTTCTTTAATTTTATTTTCTTCTTCAGTCATACATTTCTCCTTATTCTAGTGGGAAATCTATCCCACATATTGGGCATTTTCCTCTTTTACCCCTATATCCATCGTGATAATATTCGGTAATATCCCCATTACAGTGTTGACAAGGAATTTTTAACTCACTCATGACTATGATACCCCATTCAATCTATTTAGATTTAAGGATGAAGGTTTAAGGCGAGGAATTATCCGATATTTCCTGTGAGATTAGGTTCCAGATCATCTAATGAATTTATTCAGATCTTAAATGAAAAAAATGAATTAATTCAAAAATCATATCTTCCAAGAATGATTGATTTTACAAAAATGATCGATGTTAAAGTAATGATGGGTGATTCCACAATTACTGACCAAAAAACATTTGATCCAAAACAAGTTTCAGATTATTTTCAAAAAATTAATGATTCTCTTAATGAATGGTCTGTCCAAAATGTATCTGTTACAAACAACCAAGACGTTAGAAGGATTTTTACAAAATTTGAGATTAAGGAAGGTAGTTATCTAATATCAGGGCACCTATCATTACAATTCCACGTATTGTTGTATTACAAGCCCGTTCAACGTGTAATTGATTGTCAGAAAGAATTAGCTGAAATTGTAGATTTAACTAAAAACGAACAAGAGCAACTTTCAGATAATAGTGATCAAATAGTTTTGAAAAAATTAAAAGATATGGGATACAAAGATTTTGATCATCAAAAATTATTTGAAGTGTTTTATGAAAATGATGAATTTAGAGAAAAAGTATTTGCTGAAATTCAAAAAGATTCCGGAGTAGATTTTCAAGAGTTATCTGAAAAAAAGACTAAATTATTTTCAGAACTAGATTCCCTTTTACTTGAAACTTATCAAACATCACCGGTGTTAATTGATGATCCCAGATTGGTTGCAGGAGAAGAAGGATGTTTGTTGTCATTGGATTTAGAATTTATCAAAAATAGTAATCGCGAAGGTGTGTTTGATCCTAGAAAGATACCGGATTCTGTAAAAGAAAATATTTTAAAACGATTATCTGAACTAAATTCAATTATTTTATCATAAAAAGACCCAAGAAACCGGAAAATGAGATGTTATCTCAAAGGGGAGATCCGGCTCTTGGATATAATTTCAACGAGAAATTTTAACTATTTAGGCATTTCTGAAATTTTACGCATAAAATTTGAGAAAGATATGACTTTTCTTTAGAAGAAGTTAATTACACCAAATCAATAGCATCATTTCCTATGAACCCTACATATGATGAAATTCTAGCAGCAAATGCATTACGAGGAAATCAAATAAAGAAAACACCGTTGATACATTCACCAATGTTTAGTGAATTGATAGGATCTGAGGTTTATCTTAAAGCAGAATTTCGTCAAAAGACAGGTTCATTTAAAATTCGAGGAGCTTATTTTAAAATTAAATCATTATCAAATGAAGAAAAAAAACACGGTGTAGTTGCAGCATCTGCAGGCAACCATGGACAAGGTGTAGCATTTGCATCATCATTGGAAAAAATTCCATGTACTATAGTTATGCCAAAAAATGCATCTCCTGCTAAAGTAGCAGCTACTAGGGGATACGGTGCAAAAGTAATCCTGGAGGGTGTCAATTATGATGAATCTTCATCTAAAGCTAAAGAGATAGCAAAAGAGACTGGTGCTACTATGATTCACGCTTTTGATGATCCCATGGTAATTGCAGCGCAAGGAGTTATTGGGCTTGAAATATTAGAGGACTTGCCAGATGTTGATGAGGTTTATCTCCCAATAGGTGGGGGTGGTTTGGCAGCTGGAATATTAATTGCAATCAAAGAAAAAAACCCTAATATCAAAGTCATAGGTGTTCAATCAAAATCATTTCCCTCAATGCGTGATTCTGTTAAACAAGGGTCTATCACTGCAAGTGGTGGTGAAAGAACCATTGCAGACGGCATATCTGTAAAAGTTCCAGGACAATTGACATTTGCAATTATCAATGAACTGATAGATGAAATAGTTCTAGTAGATGATGTAGAAATTACAAAAGCAATGTTCTTGCTAATGGAGAGAATGAAATTTGTAGTTGAACCTGCAGGAGCTGCAAGTTTAGCGTACCTGATATCAAAAAAACCTGCAGTAGGTAAAAAAGTGGTAGCTGTTTTGGCTGGAGGTAATGTTGACATGTATCTATTGGGGCAAATAGTGGACAAAGGGCTGGCTGCTATGGGCAGATTACTAAAGTTGTCTATTTTACTTCCTGACAGGCCAGGTGCTTTCAAAGAAATTGTTGATGAAATAACTCTGGCCAATGCAAATATTGTAGAAGTGGTTCATGACAGACTAAGTTCAGGAATTAATGCCGGTTCTGCAGGAGTAACCTTGAGTCTAGAAACGCAAGGAAAAGAACAAGCAGAATTACTCACAGATGCATTAAAAAAGAAAAATATTCAATTTACCTTACTTACCTAAGTTATTTGAATTTCTTTTTGGCAAATTTTGAAAGACCAACTTTTTTTAATTGATCAGACTCTTTCATAACTGAATTATGTTGATTTGATTTGTGTTCTTTTAGTTTCTTTTTTAAATCTGGAAATTCATTAGCAAGTATTTTCATTGCATAAATTCCAGCATTGCCAGCTTTATTCACTCCAACTGCAACAACTGGAGATCCTGATGGCATTTCAGTAATTGATAACAGTGAATCTAATCCCCCAAATGCAGAAAATTTTGCAGTATCTGATTTTTTTGGATGTTTGTCATTGAATACAAGAATAGGTACTCCTATTACCGGAATTGTCGTATGCGATGCAATCATTCCAGGTAAATGTGCGGCTCCTCCTGCACCTGCAATGATAATTTTGAAACCCATTTTTTCTGCATGTTTTGCATATTCTGCCAATCTTGCAGGAGTTCTATGTGCCGATACTATTTGATCTTCATGTTTAATTTTATACTCATCTAAAATTTCTGCTGCCTCTTGCATGATTCTGCTATCGGAACTGGATCCCATTATTATTCCAACAAGAGGTTTTTTTGAATAAGCCATGATAATAGAAAAAACTAGAGAGTAATTAACAATTCTATTACCAAATATTAGAAATTATTATTCTAAACAACATTAGATATTTTTAATCGATAAACATCAATTTTGTAATGGCAAAGATTCTTGGAATTATCGGAGGAGGTCAATTGGGGATGATGATTACAGAGGCTGCAAAAAAGATGCCTGGAGAAATATCTGAAATTATTGTATTGGATCCTACAGAAAACTGCCCTGCCTCACAAGTAGGTGCAACCCAAATAATTGGAGATTTTAAAGATAAAGATGCCATTATTGAATTGGCAAATAAATCTGACATCCTTTCTTAGGAAATTGAATCCGGAGACAGTGATGTTTTTAAATCTGTGGAAGATAAAGCCGA
>JABMOR010000069.1 GCA_013203245.1 Candidatus Nitrosopumilus sp. | reverse complement strand
GCTACTGAAATTGAATCAGAAGTTCAAGAAATAACTGTTAAAGCAAAATCCAAATCCAAGGCTAAAACTGCCAAGGCTAAAACTGCCAAGGCTAAAACTGCCAAGGCTAAAACTGCCAAGATCAAAACAACAAAATCCAAAGCTAAAACAACAAAGGAAAAAACCCCCTGCATACATTGTGAAAAACTCTTTGTTTTTGCAGATAAACATGAGAAGAATTGCAAGAAGAATCCTGAAGTTGTAAATTCCCAGAAAAGTGAATCAATAGCAATAAAAGCATAGGATTTGTTCGTAGCTCGTTGACCTCCCCAAATGGATTTTTCCATAAAACGGTAAATTTGGGTGGCCGTAATTTTTCTTTACAAATTCAAAAATTTGAAAACGGTTATTTTATTTCAGTCACCGAAGGTTCTAACAAATTAGGTTCAATGGTAGTTTCATTAGCTACTGGACCTACCCCGATTACAACTACTATTATTCCATCTAGATCAGAATCTCTCTTTCTAAAACTTATTGCTGAACGAATTAGTACTCGTATGAGGGGAATTGCTTTGGTTTCTACTTTTATTCAAAAACCCTTAGAATCAAATTCTGCAAAAGCCTTAATGTCTGAGATTATGGAGATGATTGAGAATGAGTGATTTAAGAAGTTACATTTCACAAATTAAAAAAACAAATGAACTCAAAACTGTAAAATCTGCTGTTTCAACAAAGTATGAAATTGCAGGAATTACAGCAAAGGTTGATGGGTCTCATGCTGTATTATTTGAAAAAATTAAAGAAAGTAATTTTAGATTAATTTCCAATTTAGTTGGAACTCGAAAACGATTTGGTGTAGCAGTTGGTGGCTCAGAATTTAATATACATGAAAAAGTAATTTCAGCAATTAAAAAAGCTAAAAAACCCAAGATAATTTCTTCAGGGAAATTTATGGAAAACAAGTCAAAAAACCTTCTTTCTATGCCTATTGTGACTCATTTTGAAAAAGAATCCGGCCCTTTTATCACATCATCAATTGCATATGCAAAAAATCCTGAAACTGGAAAACAAAATTCCTCTTTTCATAGATTAATGCCAATTGATAAAACTCATTTTTCAATAAGAATGGTTGAAGGGCGACATCTTCACAGATGTTTCATAGATGCAAAAGAACATGATGAAGATCTTAAAATTGCTATTACGGTAGGTGTTCATCCTGCAATTTTAATTGCTGGTGCATATCAAGCCGACTGGGGAAAAGATGAGATTGATATTGCCAATTCTCTTCTTGGTGGAAAATTAACTTTAGCAAAATTACCATTCTCTGGATTGAATGTACCTTCTGGTTCAGAAATTGTAATGGAAGGAAAAATCCTTCGTGATCAAACTCATCCAGAATGGATGGTTGAAATGCTTCAAACATATGATCATAAAAGATCACAACCTGTTTTTGAGCTTGAAAATATGTATTTTAGAAATAACCCCATTTTTCATGATGTCTTAGCTGGATATTCAGAACATAGATTGTTGATGGGCATGCCAATTGAATCAAAATTAAATGGAGAATTAAAAAAATCATTTTCTCAAACTAAACAAGTCTCAATGACTAATGGTGGATGTAATTGGTTACATGCAGTAGTACAAATTAAAAAGAAAAATGATTCAGATCCTAAAAAAATTATTAAGAAAACATTTGAGTCTCATCGTTCATTGAAACAAGTGACTGTAGTTGATGAAGACATTAATCCTAATAATGCTGAATCCGTAGAATATGCTATGGCCACAAGGTTTCAAGCTGATAAAGATTTAGTTATTATCAAAAATATTCGTGGTTCTAGCTTGGATCCATCAAGTGATCAACAAAAATTACAAACTGCTAAAATGGGTATTGATGCAACTAGGCCTCTTTCTAAACGTCCAGAAGGATTTGAGTTAGCCAAAATCCCAAAAATTGATAAAATTAAACTCGAAAAATATTTTAAATAATCAGAATCAACTGATTCAATTAAATTGAGAATGATAATTAGATAAAAAATGTCCTCAGAAAGTCCCAATATACAAGAAAAAAGCCCTTCAGAGTCTCATGCTGAAGTAATTGTTCGAATGTTTCCTTCTGATGCAAATCCAGCAGGAAATGTATTTGGAGGTGAAATTCTAAAACATATTGATATGGTGGCAGGAATTGTTGCTCAACGTCATAGTCAATCAAATGCAGTTACTGTCTCTATGGATAGTGTGAATTTTTTGAAACCTGTTTTCGTTGGAAATGTTCTTTCATTAAATGCTAGGATAAATTATGTTCATAATTCATCAATGGAAATAGAGGTTAAAGCTGAAGCTGAAGATATTGCTACTGGAATTAGAACTGTTACTGGATCTGCTTTTGTAACGTTTGTATCTCTTGATAAAAATGGAAAACCTACTCCCGTTCCTAAATTGGCTTTAAAAACAGATGATGATAGAAGAAAATTTGAAGAAGGCAAAATCCGAATGGATACTAGATTAAAAAATCGTCAAAAATAACTTTTTTAATTTTTATAGATCTACTTAAGAATAATGAAAACTCTCTTTAGTTAATGTCAGATCAACCAAAAAATAATGAATGGGATTCATTATGGCAAGAATATACAAAATCACTTGAAAATTGGAAATCTCTTTTTGAGCAAATCCAAAATGCAAGTAAAGACATGCAATCAAAATTCAATGGTGTTTGGGATAAAGCAAATGTTGAATCAAGCGCTGAAACCATGAAATTATTTGGAGAAAATTGGCAAAAATCTCTCAATGATGTTGGAATGAATTCTTTTAAAGAATTTGGAGAAAATTGGCAAAAGGCCCTTAATGATACTAATGCATCCACGTTCAAACAATTTGCTGAACATTGGCAAAAAACTCTAAGCTCATCTGGTTTAGAACAGATGAATGTTTACGGCGAAATGATGAAAAAATTTGCTGAGACTTGGACTTCAATGTGGCCAAAATCCCCATAAATTGTTGAATTGAGAAAAAAATTTCTCTTTTTTTGTACGTGTACTGGATTAGAAATCATGACTGCAATAGGCGTTACAGGATATTTGTTTCATTTAGAAGAATACACACTATCTTTTATTTCCATGATTGTTTTTGGTAAACTAATTATTTTTCATTTTATCATGGAATATTTTGATAGAAAAAAATTCCAAACAAAAGATTATCAAAATGTGGAAAGAATAAAACCCTGACAAATTTACAATTTTTTGGTGACAATTACTCAGAATGAATACTATGTCGAATTATCCAGTTTTGATGATTTAGCAAGATTTGCATGTGCATTACAAGAGTATCCTAAGCGAGTTTATTCTCAAGAACTAGATGGTACTCGAATTATCTCAAGTAGTTTAATCCTTGCAAATACCTTGTTGATTTTTTATGTACCTATGCAAAAATCCGGAAGATATGTTTCATATCAAGTCAATTCTGGAAAAGAAATTTGTGATGTTGTTGAATCTACAAAAACCAATTCTCTTCATGCTCCTATTATTCATATGGAATCTAAAATTTCATCTCTACCTATGAAATCAAAGAAACTATCTGATCAATTCCATCCCATCCAGGTAAAAGATTTAGGAAGTTTAGCTCGATTAACATATGATCCAGAATTTCCAGAAGAACAAAATCTTATACTTTATGCATTACCTCACAAAAAATCTTGGGTAATGGGATACATTACTTCTCTAGTAATGGATGAAGTATACTATAATTTCAATTACATTGAATTAGATTCAGAGCCTACTAAGCATTTTGTTAAATATCGAGGAAATCAAGGTCAAGATCCAGAATTTTCCGATAGTTTTGATCATGGCTATTCATATTTCCCCCTAGTCAAAATTAAATCAGAAAATTCAATTTTTGGATTATAGATTAAATTTTTAATTATTTCTGGTTAAATTTTTAATTTCCTTCCTTGATTCTTCAACTAACCGTTTCATTACTGGAATGTAAATTTCAGCAGCATAAACAATTTCAATATTTTTAACATTTTCACTGTCACAAAATGTAGATGCTATAACCTGATTTTCTTCAACTTTAGGCTCATTTTTTTCACGTCTTTTATGATTAATAATCTCTAAAAATATTGGTAATTGTCTTTTTATTTCAATTTTTAATTCATCCTTAGAACGTAATTTTTCATTACTTAAAGGAACTTTAATTTCTTGATTAATGTCATCTTTGTATCTATCTAATGCTCTAATCATAATTTTAACATCTGGTAATTTTTTAAATTTATTTCTAAAATTACATATGTCATTCATAAAATTTGGATATGTATTATTATGTTCTTCAGTGTATTTTGTTCTAAACCATTCTGAAAATTTAATGGCATTTTTATCATTTTTCAATTTTGCTTTTTCATAAAAGTTTTTTTCAGTTATTTCATCTGATAAAAATAATCCAAAATCTCTGTTAGCTTCTTCAAAAATTCCTGTAATTATATTATTTATTAAACTAATGTATTGATTAAAAAAATAATTTACATAAAATGGATCAGGATCATATTGTTTAATTTGTTTTAAAGAAATTTCACATTTTTCTATTGTTTCTTCAATATTCATTGGGTTGTACTAGCTTCTGAATTAGCATATTTGGATTGTGATTTTAAACTAGTAGCTAATTCTTTAAAAATTTCATTAACACTAACATCAACTAAATTTATTGTTGCATTCTCTTTGACAATCTGTTTTTCAAATTTCTCTTTAATTGCAAATGATACTGATGACCAATGCAATGTACCTTTCAATTGTTCATCAACTGTAGAATTTGTTGTAGGGAAATTTGCTGGAGAGAAAACTACTCCATTTGTCCATTGCATAGTGGGAATTCCACCTCCTGATGAACGTGTGCTAAAAGCTATTTGTTTTACCCAATCCTCAAACTTGTATTCAATTACTTCATGAATAATCAATTTTTTCCATGGTTCAATCACAATTTCCATTTATTTCAGTTGCATTGTGCTGATTATAACCCTATTTTTTATGCCTATTTCAAATATTTTTTGTATTTACTCGTATTATGGAATTTTTGTTATCTCATGTTGATACTGTAAAATCATTGCTTAATTCGTAGAAACTAATCATTATTTTTTGTAATGACAAAGTAGAGGTTGTAGATATTTAACATGAAATAATTCAAACATTACAAAAACAAAACAAAAAATTTGATAATATAGAAAACAAACTTTACAATTTAGATAATATTGAAATTAAATTTTTCAAACCTTCTTCACAAAAAGCTTATGGTGTTAGGTGAGAAACAAAAAGACCCATCAAAAACCTAGAAGAAACTATTATGAAAAATGATTGATCTGTGATTTAAGGAATTTATTCAGTATGTGATTTCAAAGTTTTTAGAATAGTTGAAATGAAAAAATAAAATTTTGATATGTAATAATCACATTTTATCTGATTGCCACGCTTGATTGAAGCTTTTGATAGCCTCTTGATATGCTGTTATTGAATCATCTCCAGAAGTTTTTAGAAATTTTTCCCATTGCCCATTGAATTTTTTGACTGATTCTATGTTGGTTTCTTTAAAGATATTCTCCATCATTTTTGTTTGTTGTTTAATGTATTCAGGGCCAATCTCTTCCCAAGTATTTTCCCAACTTGAACTAACTTTTTTTAATAATTCTGCATCTGATTCTAATGCTTTTTGACATGCATCATGATATGTCATTAAAGTTTCATTAGTGGCTTTTTGCCATTGTGTAAGAGAATCTTTCCAACCACTCAAAGCAGAATTGTAGTCATTCCAAGCTTTTTCAAATTCTGATTTCTTTGATGAATTTGTAACTTGTTTTTTAGGTTTAGAAGTAGCTTTTTTCACTGTCTTTTTAGGTTTAGAAGTTTCTTTCACTGTCTTTTTAGGCGTACTTTTCTTCTTTGTTGCCATAATCTATTTTGAAAATAGTAGATGTTAAATCTTTCAATAATTTTGTTATGTAAAAATATTTGAGGGTGCTAAAAATCTGATGCCTTGGAAAATGTTGGATTATGTTTTTTGTCCTTGTTTTTAAATAATCTAAAATGCTTTTTACATAGATTTCTTGTCTCCTTAAAACTAATTTGTACAGTCTCTATTGCCTTTTCTTTACATTCTGAAATACTACACTGCATTAGAAAAAATACCTATTATTTACTAATAAAACTTTGAAATTATATAATTACCAATGCTAACTTTTTATGATTGCATAATATCAAAAAATTATGGATGATGAAGAAAAAGGAAAGCAATTTTTAAAATTAATAGATGATCAAAATAATATTCAATGGAAAATTGTCGCAAAACTAACATCTCTAATTTCATCTGAATGGAACTCTGAAGAATTAAAAAGTGAACTCAAAAGCCTAGTAGAAAATCATTCTGAAATCACTAAAGAACTAAACAGTTTAGATGATAAAGGGAGTATTTTATAATGCAGAATCAACCATTAGCGCAATAAATAATACTGCCAAATATGGGCTAGAGAATTTAAATAATGTCCAGGCAGCTTTTTCCATTGGTTTGACCATGACCCATATTGATAATCCTAACATCAGAGCACCTGAAGCAATTGCTGTCCATAGATATACTGCTCCAACCATTTCTTCACCGCTTTGAGTTGTAATGAAAAATGGAGCAATTGAAAATAATACCATTACAACTGTTGAAAGTGCAATAGCTCTTGCAGATGTTTTTTCTGATTGCACTGCAGTTAACATTGGAACATTTACTTTGTTATAATCGTCTTTTAAATGTAAAGTAAGTTCCCAAATATGAATTGGAATCCAAATTAATACTAAACCTGCCATTTCAAGACCCATTGTC
>JABMOR010000068.1 GCA_013203245.1 Candidatus Nitrosopumilus sp. | reverse complement strand
AATTCTTACAAAGGTAATGTAATGTCATTTTTTCCACTTGGTTCTGCTACTGGAGAAACATATCTTATGCTTTATGCTAAGGGTTCACTTGAATCTGGAATTTATGAATTTGATGTATCATCAAAGTCTTTTAAAAAAGTCACATCTATAGAACGGGCAGACAAAGTTTACTTTATTTCTATAACTCCAATTCGAAATACTATAGCCGATTTTGCTATTGAAAATCTATAACTTTTTTGTTTGAATTTTAGGTGCAGTTACAGATCTACTTCTTGCATATTTGTCTATAATTTCATCTGGAGTTCTTCCGTTGAAAAGATCTTTACACAATCCACGTAAATATCTCATAATTGCCCAAGTTCCTGCTTTGAGAATTCCATACATGAATACTTTCATTGGTCCACCATATGTCTTGTTTCTAAGAATAATTGGAATGATATCATTAATGACCCGTAAGTTATTTTCCCAGCATTTCCAAAATAGTGTAAACTGTGCTTCATTCAAGTTTCCAAAATGCATTGAATTCTTTTCACTAAAGTCTTGATACAGTAAAGGTGCCACTAAACCTCTAAAGTTCATTTCTCTAAAGTCACTCATCATATCTATTGTAAATTGAACATCGTCTGGTGTTTCATCAGGCCAACCAATAATGATTGTAGCAGCTGGGAACCAGTGATTCTCATTAAGAATTTTTGCCCCTTCTCTTACAACGCTACCCCATTCTTCAGGTGCAAATGGTTTTGTTTTAACTCCGAGGTGTTTCTTTACCATTGCTGGTGATACTGTTTCAATTCCAAGGTTAGTTGCAAGCCATCTTCCAGTTCTATCCTGTTCGTTAATGTGGGAAATCTGCTGCATCAATGTAGGGTCTGCTGCAACTGCTGAAAATGTCATATGTGTAGTTCCAATAAAATTTGCACCTAGCCCTTTGAGCCCTTTCCACAAATCAACAATGGCGTCTCTGTTTGGAACAAAGTCTCTATTATCACATCCATAAAGTAGCATTTCATCAGAATGTAACCAAATAGAATCAAATCCATAATCTAAGTTAACTTTAGCTTCATGTTGCAATCTTTCTAATGGAAGATCTTTTTTTGATCTTTTGTTTACATCACAAAAATCACATCCCCTTCCACAACCGCGCATTGCTTCAATCAATGAATTAATTGTGGGGCCTTCAATTACTGGAATATTTTCAAGATTCCTTACAAAACAATGCATTAATTCTGGTGCATCATTTTTTTCTAAATCTTGGAATAAATCAACTGCTAGTTCATCTGCTTCTCCAACAACAACTGTGTCAATTCCATGTATTTTCATTCTGTCTGATTTTGCTAATTCCCATGCTCCATTACCCCCAACTACAACTTTAAAGTCATATTTCTTTTTTAGCTGAATAATATCCGCACACATTTTTTTAAATTTCATTGCAACATAAGATAATTTTTCTGGAGACATTGTTGTCGTAACTGGAGCCATTCCTAATGGATCCATAACATTAATTCCGACAACTTTGGTATCTGGTCCTATTGATTTGCTAAGCATTTCAGGATGAGCCATGAATACCTCTTCTTTTTTGTATCCGCCTTGAATTAATGAACTCTCAATTCTTCTTAATCCTACTTGTGCAACTTTTACTTCTCCTGTAATTGGGTCGGTTTCAACTGAAGGACAAAATACTTTATCAAAAACCCATTCTGGTAGAACCTCATATGGTCCACATGCAATAAATCCATAAAGAAAATTTCCTCTATAATTTGTCATTAAACTACGATCAGCAGTAAGTACAACACGTTTGCCAGCCAATTACCCACCTTCTTTTTGATATGTTATATATCATTTACGAGGTTGATTGGTCTGAAATTCTAACCAGAATGATTTTTTCTTATTGCCCTATTTGCAATATTTGCAGCTATCCCTCCAGCAGCTATCCCGTTATCGATATTTACAACTGATAATCCAAGTGAGCAACTTTGAAGCATTGATGCAAGAGCAGCTATTCCTTTCCCTCCATATCCATATCCTATAGAAGTTGGAATGCCTATGATTGGAATATCTACTAATGTTGATACCAGCGTAGCTAAGGCACCTTCCATTCCTGCTGCAACTATAATACAATCCACATCTTCATTTATCATTTTTTTTAAAATTGGAAATACTCTTTGAATCCCTGCTACTCCTACATCATAACTTGTTATGCATTTACAATTCATTGCTTCACACATCAACCTTGATTCTTCTGCAACCCCGATATCTGATGTACCTGCAGTCATAATTCCTACTTTTCCTCCATGAAATTTAATTGGTTTTTTAAATAATAACAATGATGATGAATTTTTTCCAGTTTTAATTTTCACTTTTAATTTCTTAGAAAAGGATAATATTTTTGGATAATCTTCTTTCTTAATTCTTGATATTATTACGGAATTTGTCTTTTCTAGAGTTTTTTTTGCAATTTTTTTAATTTCATCTAATTCTTTTGTTTCTGCAAAAATTACTTCTGGAATTCCTCTCCTCTTTTGTCTGTTTATATCAATTTTAGCAAATCCTTCTACTTCTTCAATTGAATATATGGACAAAAGCTTTTTTGCATTAGTTGTTGAAATTTTTCCTTTTTTTAATGACTCTAAAATTTCATGAATTTCCATTGATGAATTTTATTGCTTAGTCTAAAAAAATGCTTAGATCTCAATGCCTGAAATGGCAGTCTTTACACTTTCAACTGCTTTATCAAATACTTTTCTTTCTTCATCATTTAGGTCTAATTCAATAATTTTTTCTACACCTTTCTTTCCAATAATTGCTGGAACTCCTATTGTTACATCTGAATGACCATACTCTCCATCAAGATATGTTGAAACTGGAATGACTTGTTTTCTATCTCTTACAACTGATTCTAGAATTGCAGAAATTGCATTGCCTGGAGCATGAACTGTAGCACCTTTTAATTCAATTACTTTTGCTGCCACTTGTTTTGTATTTAGAACTAATTCATCCAATTTTTCTTTTGGAAGAAAAGATGATAGAGGAATTCCTGACACTGATGAAAATCTTGGTAATGGCAACATATTTTCTCCATGTTCACCAATTACTAGTGCTCTGATAGAATCACGTGAATGTCCAGTTGCTTCATGAATAAATTGTCTAAATCTTGATAAATCTAACATTCCTCCCATGCCAAATACTCTACTTCTATCAAATCCTGAAACCTTGTATGTAATGTGAGCCATAGGATCCAGTGGATTTGTTACTGGAATTATCATAGAGTCGTCTGCATATTTTTTTACATTTTCTACAACACTCTTTACAATTGATGCGTTTATTTTCAATAAATCCATCCTTGTCATTCCTGGTTTTCTTCCAGAACCTGCTACGACAACAACTGCTTTTGAGCCCTTCATATCTGCAAAATTGTTTGAACCTTTTACCTCAACATCGATTCCTTGTTCAGATAACATGTGGTTGATATCCATTGCTTCTCCTTGAGGGAGTCCTTCTGCCACATCAAGCAATAGTATTTGATCATCTAATCGTTTCAATGCTGAGAATAATGCGGCATCTCCACCTACTTTACCTGAACCAATTATAGTAATCATGAAAATCTGTGTTGATTTTGAATAATTAAATCTAATGAAATTCGTGAAACATTAGTCGAATTTATAAGCATTTTTGATAATTTTTAATCATGGTTCTTGTAATTGATCCTCAAATAGCAGGCATATCTGGAGATATGCTCCTTTGCTCATTAGTAGATCTGGGTGCTGATAAAAATAAAATTATAGTCGGAATCAAACAATCAGAAAAATTCCTTTCAAATTCCACAATAAAAAAAATAGATTTTGAAAAAATCCAAAAACATGGAGTTCAATCACTTCATTTAGTTTTAGAAATTGATGAAAATATTCATGAAAGAAAAGGCTCTGAAATTAAAAATGCAATTATCAAATCTGCTCAAGAACTCAAATTGTCACTCAAAACTATATCTTTTGCCGAATCGTGCATTGACACACTAATTTCTTCAGAATCCAAAATTCACGGAATTCCTAAAGAATCAGTTCATTTTCACGAAGCATCAAGTATTGATACTTTGGTTGATATTATCGGGATTACAATTGCATTAGATGATTTAGGGTTGTTTGATGAAAAAATCATTTGTTTGCCTGTTGCAGTTGGTGGCGGCTCTGTAACTTTTTCACACGGAACTATGTCAAATCCTGCAAGTGCAATTCTTGAAATTTTTAAAAATTCAAATTTAATCATTAAAGGAAATGATGCAAATGAAGAACTTTCAACTCCTACTGGAGCCTGCATTTTAGTAAATTTGGCTCATGAATCTGCTCAGTATTACCCTTCAATGAAAGTTACATCCATTGGTTATGGCGCTGGTCAAAAAGATTTTGAAACTTTTTCTAATGTTTTAAAAATTGTTAGAGGTTATGATAATAATTTTGAAACAGATTCTGTAAAAATCCTTGAAACAAATGTTGATGATGTTTCAGGAGAAATTTTGGGACACCTAATTGAGAAAATTATGACACAAGGAGCGCTGGATGTCTCTATTTACCATGGAATCACAAAGAAAGGTAGACCTACTAATCTTGTATCTGTTATATGCTCTGATGAAACTGTTGATAAAATTGCAGATACACTAGTATTGGAAACAGGAACCTTGGGAATTCGAATTTCAGATTCTAATAGATTAATCGTTCCTAGAATAAACTATGATGTTTCTATAACTTTGAATGGCCAATCTTTTCTAGTACATTACAAAAAATCTTCATTTAAAGAAAAAATTGATTTCAAAATAGAGTTTGATGATTTGAAAAAAATCTCCAATATTATAGATAAATCGATTAAAGAAACAGAAGTATTGTTGAGAAAAGAAATTGAAAAATTGGAGATTAATGATGACAAAACTTGATGATCTTGTAAATTGGTTTGAGGATAAAAATAAAGTGATGATTGCCCTTTCTGGAGGTGTTGATAGTGCACTAGTTGCATATGCTGCATTTCAAAAACTAGGAAATTCAGCCATTGCAGTAACTGCTGATTACAAAACTTTGTCTCAAGAAGAACTTGAAACGGCTAAACAAATTTGTTCTGAGATTGGAATCACTCAACTCTTTTTGGATTACAGTGAACTTGAGAATGAAGATTTTACAAAAAATGATTCAAATCGATGTTTTCATTGTAGAATGGAATTGGGAGACCATCTGATAAAGTTAGCAAAAGAGCATGATGTGGAGATTATTGTTGATGGGACTAATCTTGATGATTTAGGTGATTATAGGCCTGGAATTGAGGCATTAAAGCAAAATGGAATACGAAGTCCACTTGTAGAGACAAATTTGTCAAAATCTCAAATTAGAGAAGTTGCTAAAATGATAGGATTGTCTGTATTTGATAAACCATCCAATTCATGTCTGGCATCAAGAATTCCTTGGGGTCAAAGAGTAACTGCTGAAAAATTAATTCGAATAGAATTTGGTGAGACTATTGTTAAACAACTAACAAAAGTAAAACAGGTTAGAGTTCGTGACATTAATGGCTCTGCAAAAATTGAAGTTGAAAAACATATGATATCTAGATTTGATGAAATTATTTTAAAACAGATTACTGAGAAATTAAAGATGATTGGGTTTACTTCTGTTGAAGTTGATCAGGAAGGCTATAAACCAGGAAAAATTAATGTGATTGCAGATTGATTTATCTCGATAATGCAGCCTCCACTCAGATTCATGAAGATGTTTTAGAGTCAATGTTACCCTATCTTAAAGAGCAATATGGCAATGCATCATCAATTCATAGATATGGTAGATTGGCACATAAGGCTATTGAAAAAGCTCGAAAACAAATTGCATCATTAATTAATGCTGATTCTTCTGAAATTTTAATTACTTCTGGTGGTACTGAATCAAACAATACTGTTCTAATGGGAATATTTAGAGATGATAATTCTAATCATATAGTCACATCTTCAATAGAGCATGATGCAATTTTAGAACCTTGTAAAAAACTAACTCAAAATGGATTCAATGTTGATTATTTGCCTGTTGACAAATTTGGAACGGTGGATCCATCAGAATTGGAAAATCATCTATCTGATAACACCTGTCTTGTTTCTATAATGTTTGGAAATAATGAAGTTGGAACCGTTCAAAAAATTTCTCAAATTGCTAAAATATGCAATGAACGAAAAATTCTATTTCATACAGATGCAGTACAAGCAGTTGGCAAAATTCCAATTGATGTTAAGGAATTAGGCGTAGATTTACTATCTATTTCTTCTCATAAACTTCATGGTCCAAAAGGAATAGGTGCATTATACATCAAAAACGGCATCAAAATTGATCCAGTGATTTTAGGTGGTGGTCAAGAACGAGGATTACGTTCTGGTACTGAAAATGTTGCTAATATTGTTGGATTTGGCCAAGCATGTGAAATTGCCAAAAATAATTTGGATGACAATATGGAATATGTTGCTAAACTTCGAGATATGTTAATTGAAAAAGTATTGGATGAAATTCCTGAAGTGACTTTGAATGGTGATCCTAAATCTCGATTGCCAAAC
This sequence comes from Candidatus Nitrosopumilus sp., assembly GCA_013203245.1. Taxonomy (GTDB): domain Archaea; phylum Thermoproteota; class Nitrososphaeria; order Nitrososphaerales; family Nitrosopumilaceae; genus Nitrosopumilus. The sequence continues at coordinate 1,193 of JABMOR010000068.1, read as the reverse complement.
AATGCTCATTTTACATTCCTTGGTGTTAATGGAGAGGACCTTATAATCAAACTTGATGAATATGGAATTGCTGCTTCTACAGGTTCGGCATGCTCTGTTAATACTCAAAGAGCATCACATGTTTTACAGGCTATGGGGTTTTCTCATGAACAGATAACTGGATCACTTAGATTGACTATGGGTGTGTTTAACAATGAAAAAGATATTGAACAAACAGTAACATCTCTAAAAAAAATAGTTGAAGAACTGAGGGCTTTTTCACCTTTCAAAGAAAAATATTCTTTTGGTTCTAAAATTTAAATGCTAATTTGAAATTTATTTCTAGTAACTAAAACTGTCACCATAATTCCAACAATTAAAATCATCATTACAATTGTGCCAAATTCTGGAATGACATAAGTTCCAATTATTTCAATATCTGAATCTTCTTGTTGAAACTCAATCGTTATCGCTCTGGATTCTGAATGAACTACTAATTCTTCATATGCAACTTCTATACCGTCTATCAGGATGATGAAAGTATCGTCTTTACCATCTTGTTTTTCTGCTCCTATGAATTCTCTTGGGAGATCTAATGTTATTGCTCCTTCATCTGTTGCGTCAATTTGTACTATTACTGCAAAATTTTCTGAATCCACCACCATATTTTTGACTGTTCCGCCTTTGATGGTATATTTCACATCAAAAGTTCCATGACTTCCTGCATCTACTTCAAAATTGGTTGCAGTTTCCGATACTTCTGATTTAGATGAATAAGTAAATTCTGTTTCTGATATTGTTACTCCTCCTGCTTCATATGAAGCTCTTACCGAATATGTGCCTGATTTTTTCCATAATGGGCCTTCTGCAAGTATTGTATGTGAAAATGTTCCATCTTGTGCAATTGACTTTTGTGCAATTGCCACCATATTTCCTTCTCTAAATAATTGTATTACAATATCTACTCCTGGTATGGATGTGCTTACTTCACCTGAAATTACAATTGTATCTCCTTCATCATAATTATTATCGTCTGTTTTAACCAAAACTGAAAATTCTTCTGCAAACACTGTTCCAGTAGAAATTACTAGTAATAATGCAAGACTGTAAAATATTCTAGAATCCATAAATACATCAATGCTCATTTGTTTATTTCCTTTAGTATTAAAAAATGAATAAATGAAAAAAGTTGTGTGTCTTTTAGTATCTTGGTT
>JABMOR010000007.1 GCA_013203245.1 Candidatus Nitrosopumilus sp. | reverse complement strand
GGTTTTACTTCAGCTGGTTTTGATGCTAGCTGAGAGAAAGTTTGTTTAGCTTTGCTTCTAATTCGGCAATCTTGGTTTCAAGATCTTGTTTTGTTTGCTTTTTAGCAGCGACCATATTTTTGATGGTCAATTCGGGGTTTATGTACATTTGGGTTGATTACGCCAACTAATTCTGATCAAGTTTTATATGCTATTTCGAGTATTTTATGACATGGATGACTTTGAAAAAGAATTTCCGGATTTTGATTGGAAGAATACTCCAGCCTACAAGCATCCAGGCGGAAAAGATTGCCCATGTCCAAAGCACGAATACATCAGAGAGCAGATCAACTTTACAAAACAAGTTAATGAGAAAGGTAAAGATCTATCAAAAGTTACTCTAAAATTTTGCCCAGATCATTATAAGGTGTACATCGAGGAAGTGATTCCCGCAATGCCACTAAAATATAAAATTCTAACAAAAATTGCACTAAAACTCGGAGCAATCCAAATAGAGCAGTTGAAGTACATGGAATCAGAATTATGTTTTTACTGCAAATTTGGTTCTGGCGGACATGATAGAAAAACAGAACTACCACCAATGTAAAACGAGTTAAGCTTATACTTGATCTGACTAGAGAGCAAATGTGGGAATAGAGGGCATTAGAGATTTCATTGTAGAACTTGAAAAACATGGTGAATTAAAGAGAATTAAAACTGAAGTCGATTCGGATTTAGAAATTGCTGAAATTATGAGACGTGAGATGTACTCTAATGGTCCAGCACTACTATTTGAAAATGTAAAAGGATACGATATGCCAGTTTTAGGAAATGCCTTTGGTTCTATCAAAAGATTAGAGATAGGATTAGAAATGACAGACTTTACTGAAATTGGTCAACGTATAGCAGACATGACAAAGATGGACATACCATCAGGATTACTAAATAAAATTAAAAAACTTCCAGAACTCACCAAAATGACTGCTTCATTTCCCAAAGCAGTAACAAGCGGACCAGTAACTGAGATTACATCAAGTGATGCATCATTTGATGATTTACCAATTCTAAAATCATGGCCTGATGACGCTGGTCGATTTATTACATTAGGGCTAGTTGCAACAAAGCATCCAGAAACAGGAGTTAGAAATCTCGGAGTGTACAGAATACAAATAGTTGATAAAACTCACGCATTAATGCACTGGCAAAAACACAAGAGAGGAGCTCACCATAATGATATTGCAAAAGACAAAGGGGAGAAAATTCCTACAGCAATTATAATTGGAGGAGAGCCAGCTACAATATTCTCATCAATTGCACCAGTTCCAGAAGGACTAGACAAGTATCTTTTTGCAGGAATTACAAGAAAAGAAGGAATCAAAACTGTAAAATGTAAAACAATAGATTTGGATGTTCCAGCAAATGCAGAGATTGTTTTAGAAGGATATGTGGATCCTGCAGACATTAGAGATGAAGGACCATTTGGGGATCATACAGGATACTACACACCAGTTGAACCATATCCAACATTTACACTAACAGGAATTATGCGAAGAAAAGATCCAATATACGTTACAACCGTTGTTGGAAAACCAATTCTAGAGGATGCATTCATTGGCAAAGTAATTGAGCGTTCATTTTTACCACTGATTCAAATGTTCCATCCAGAAGTAGTAGACTTTAGCATGCCACCGGCAGGTTGGTTCCAAGGATTTGCAGTTATTTCAATAAAGAAAAGATATCCAGGTCAAGCAAAAAAAGTCATGATGGGTCTTTGGGGAATGGGGCAACTCTCACTAACAAAGATGTTTGTTGTAGTAGATGAGGACGTCAATGTTCATGACATCAATGACGTAATTTGGGCAATTACTACAAGAGCGGATGCAGCAAGAGACACAGTGATAATCAATAACACTCCAACAGATACACTAGATCCAGCATCACCTCTAGTAAACTTGGGTTCAAAGATGGGAATTGATGCAACTCAAAAAACCAGAGAAGAAGGATATCTAAGAGAAATTCAACAATTAGTCAAAGTTGATGATAAGACAAAAGATCTAGTAGATTCTAAATGGTCCAGTTATGGATTATGATATAGAAATAGGATTATAGAAATTATCTCGCTCTTCCACCTGATAGCCAATTTGATGAATTGCATCTCGGATAATTCTATCAATAAGTTCTGTTGAACGTGCACCAGTACATGAAACTACTTCTTCTCCAATGAGTGTACCACCAAAATCATCAGCACCATATTGCAAGGCAAGTTGAGCCATACCAACTCCATTAGTTAGCCAAGAGGATTGAATGTGAGGTATTAATCCATCAAGGACCAGTCTAGATATCGCAATCATTTTCAACAATTGAGTTCCACCAGTTCCATATTCTACAATACCTTCTTCTTGCATTAACGTATTATTTGGCTCAAAATTCCATGGAATAAATGCCATGAAGCCGTTAGTTTTTTCTTGTAGTTTTACAATTTTGTAAAAATGTTCAACAATGTCATTATTGTTTTCTACACTACCATACATCATGGTTGCAGAACCTGGAATACCAAGAGAATGTGCTTCATCCATAATTCGAATCCAATCAGCACTAGAAATTTTCTTTGGACTGATAATTTTTTTAACTGAATCAGTTAAGATTTCAGCACCAGCTCCAGGGATTGATTGTAATCCAGCATCTTTCAACCTAGACAAAATTTCTTTTGTTGATGATTTTTCAACTCTTGCAATCATGTCAATTTCAGATGTAGATAATCCATGAACTCCAACTGTCGGAAATTTCTCTCTAATCATTCTAAATGCATCTTCATAATATTCAATCTTCAAATTTGGATTATGGCCACCCTGAATCAAAACTTGGCGAATCTTAAACATATCACAAGAAGTTTTTACTCTAGTTTCAATTTCATCAAGAGTTAATGTGTATGAATCTTCAGCCCCAGGTGATCTATAAAATGCACAAAATTTGCAATCAGTAATGCAGACATTGGTATAATTCAAAATAATATTATTTACAAAAGAGGCTTTTTTACCAAACTGTTTTCTTGTCAGATGACCTGCAGTAAGACCCATTAAATGAATATCATTAGATTCCAACAATCTCAAACAATCCTCAGGTCCAGGTCTTTGACCATTAAGAGAATTTTCTAAAATATCTTTGATATCGCTTTTTTGTATCTGTTCAGTAGTCTGACTCAAGTGACCTTCATCGTTTGGAATTTCTATTTAATCCTTGATAGAAATATTGCACAGGAAAAGAAATAAAGAAAACGAGTGATTCGTGCGCAATTTTTGAGGGATGTGAGTTCAATGATTCACGTTATTTTTAAGTAGGGCACAAAAATCAGATCAAATCATGGTATCAGGAAATCAAATTAGACTTAATCGAATTCTTAGAAAAGGAAGAATGTTATGCATCCCAATGGATCATGGTATTTCAAACGGACCTATAGAGGGTCTTGAAGATCCAATTTCTACAATTTACAAATGTGAAGGGCATGGCCTTACAAGTGTAATTATTAACAAAGGAATTCTCAAAGCATTACCAAAACCTACCAAAATAGGAATTTTAGTTCATTTTTCAAGTAGTACATCATTATCATTAGCACCAAATCGCAAAATGTTAACTGGAACTGTAAAGGAGGCAGTATCCATGGGAGCTGACGGAGTTTCATTACACATCAACATCGGCGGCAAAGAAGAACCTGAGATGTTAGAACAGCTTGGAATGACTGCAGATCAATGCCACAAATGGGGAATGCCACTTTTAGCAATGATGTATCCTAGAGGAGAGAATATCAAAAACCCACATGATCCAGAAATTGTTGGGCATGTTGCAAGAATTGGAGCAGAATGTGGTGCAGATATCGTAAAAACATTATACACAGGAGATATTGATTCATTTGCAAAAATTGTAAAGAGTACACCAGTTCCAATTGTAATTGCTGGCGGACCAAAAGCTAATACAGATTTGGATATTCTTCAAATGACTGAAGATGCAATGACTGCAGGAGCTAAAGGAGTTACATATGGTAGAAACATCTTTGCGCATAAAACACCTGAAAAAATGGTAGAAGCATTAGCCGAAATAATTTTCAGAAAAGGAACAGCAAAGGAAGCAATGAAGAAAATTGAGTAAATCAAGAGAATTAATAATTTCACCCAAAGTATCACAAGCACAATTAGCTAAATTCCTACCTCAATTACAAGAAGAAGGAATCAACATGGTATATCTTGACCCAAAAAAACTAGGTAATAAAAAAACAAAATTACAAACGGTGTTTACTTCTAGTGCAGCAAACTATGTGGTGTTAGAAAAAGATGGAGTAAAACCAAAGGGGAAAAAAATTGGAAGGAAATTCCAAATTTTATCAAACTCAGATATTGAAAATGTTCTTACTATAGCCAAAAAAGGATTAGACTTTGTAATAATAGAAGTAAAAGATTGGAAAATAATTCCATTAGAGAACATTATTGCAAAATTACATAAAATTCACACCAAAATCTTTGCCATTGCTAAAACTCCTGAAGAAGTAAGGAAGATGTTTTCAATTTTAGAAGTAGGTGTAGATGGGGTGATCTTTACTGCAACTTCAATTAATGAAGTTCGTGAAGTCATGGTATACTTGGGAACAAAGAGTTTCGACATGAAGCCAGCAAAGATTACAGAAATTAAGGAGGTGGGAGACGGTGAACGAGTTTGTGTAGATACTGCATCTATGCTTCACAAAGGAGAAGGAATGTTAATTGGTAGCAGATCAAACTTTTTGTTTTTAGTTCATAATGAATCGGTAGGATCATCATTTACATCACCCAGACCATTTAGAGTAAACGCAGGTGCAGTTCATTGTTATACATTATCCCCAGATGGAACAACAAATTATCTCTCAGAAGTAGAAACAGGGTCTGAAGTGTTAATTCTTAATTCAAAAGGAAAAGCTAGAAGAG
>JABMOR010000067.1 GCA_013203245.1 Candidatus Nitrosopumilus sp. | reverse complement strand
TTTTAAAATTGACATATATTTTACAAAATATTATAATTATTTATAGTATATATGAAAATATTTCATCTTTCTAAATTTAATACATTATAATTTAGTTCATTTTTTTATCAATTTCAATGTTATACATCAATGATTTACAATGAAAAGGATATCGATCACCATGATGAAGGTAAAACATATAACGACGTGTTTTATTTCTTGACTTTAGGGATAAATATGGTCGAAAAAAGAATTTTCGTATTTGGACTAGCTGTAGTACTTGCACTAGGAACTTTAGGTTTCAACTGGGTTGAATCCGTACTTCCAACTGCAGATGCACACGGTGTCCAAGCACAACTCCAGAGTCGTTTCATCAGAATTGAGGATGAAACCTTCAACAGACAATCCCTACAAACTGGCGAAACCTTGACAGTTCAAGGAACTTTAGTTAGTTTAGTAGAAAGAGACCTAAGAGGATGGCTATCAATTTTCACAGAGTCAACCAACGCAGGTAATAGATGGGAGATGTTGGCAAGAGATCCACCAGGAAATGTCTTTGACATTTCAGGTAACTCAGTAGTCGATTACTCACTATCTGCCAAAGCACTTGAAGCAGGTGTATACCACGTACACACCCAACTCAACGTAGCAAATGTTGGTCCAGGACTAGGTCCAGGTCAAACAGTAGTAGTTGAAGGAGATCCAATTATCAAACCAATCCCATATACTAACATCGCATATCAATCAATCATTATCGGTGTTGGTTATGTCATTACGTTTGCAACACGACCCTGGCAAGTAATCTAAACAACCCAACTTTTCCTTTTCATTTATTAGATTCTTCTTTACGGTTTCCGTAAGAAAACAAACCAAGTTTTATCTTCTAGAAAACACTAATGAAAATATGTTAAGTTTTAAAATAACAAAATTAGATATTTTTCAAAGTTATTTTTTTGGAGAAACAGAATTCCGTTCTGACAAATACAAAGTAAACATTCAAAATCAAAGAAGAGGGAAAGTTCTAAAATTACCTTTTGAGATAAAACCAAAAAATGAAAAAATCATTGTCAGAGTATCAGGAAAAGGTGATTTGTTTATCGAGGATTATCTACCATACAAAGGAGAATCAGAATGGCTTGAAATAGACTCTGATGAAATAACATATTTTCTTGCAGACCATCAAGATCAATGCGATACTATTGAAATCATGTATGAATAAGAGAAAGGACTTTAAGGAATCCGTCTAAAGTCATCACGATGAAATATCCTGGAATGGGGGATCCGTACAAAAGGAAAAAAACAATCAGATTTCTCGCAATATCTGCCATCATAGCAGTATCAATAGGTTTAGGAAGTACATTCCTTCAAGCTCAACTAAATCAAGATAATCCTCTCAAAGTGTGTATTGAAAATAGAGAGACGCCATACAAAATGAAAGTCACTTTAGAATTAATTATTGATGGGCTTCAGACACCCATTCCTGCCAATATCAATGCAGGGTTAAATGATGAAGAATGTAAAAGGACCATGTATACATTAACAGATGACGGTACAATCTATGTAGAATGGAAAGAAGAATTCCCATTTGAAGTTGGTCACTTTTTGTGGATGTGGGATTTCCCTCTAAGAGACATGGATCAGGATAAATCAACATTCTATGTTAATGATAAAGAATCATCTCTTTTCATCAATATACCATTACAGGATGGATATCACTACAAGGGAGTATTTACTACAAAGGATTATGACTCATCCAAAGACAAAGACTTTCTACCAGAACTAGAAAATTAGTATTGTAGTATACCAATAATAATTTGAAAATTAGTATTGTAGACTTTGTAAAAAATTGTAATTAATAGAACTATAAAAAAATACTATAGTTTTCACTAAGAGATTTTAAAAATAATGAAAAGAAGAAAACTGATTTACCAGTATTTACCGTTGTCTGGAATAAGACCGATACCTTCTCTTTCAAAGTGTCTGTCTAATTCATCAACCCATCTCTCACGGTTGTCTTTGTAAGCCCAGCCGTGTACACGTAACCAGAATGAGATAACTCCAAGAAGGAATATCGTGAACATTATGGTTCCGAAGATGTAAATCATTACATCGTAGAATAATGGGTCGTAGTTTGGTCCTAGTTGTCCTGTAATTGAAGACAGGATGCTAAGGAAAGTACCTACGATAGGAATCATATAATTTGGCTCTATTTCTGCGATATATACATTTCTTTTATTATCAGAAAGTATGAGATCAGTATTCAAGAATGGGCAATAAATTGAACATAGTTTACACTAATGAAAAAATAATAAAATAAGAGAAAATTGAAGTTTTTTTATCCTCTACCCATTGCTGCGTATTTACCAGATCTTCCTCTAATGAAGAAAGCTCCTGCAATACCACCGAACACTGCTGCTGCAATTACGGATGCACCAACTACACCATTTGCATCAATATATGGAGTTCCTGATCCAGATGATGGATTAGCGTTTGCTGCTTCGACTCTTCTTGTTTGAATCTCAAGTGCTTCTTCTAATGTGTATGATCCGGTTTGGCCTTCACTACCTACATTACCCATGTATTGTGCAAATGCTATTGCATTTTCTGCATGGATTCCTATAGTGAATACAGCGATTAAGGATGCTGCTAATAGTATTTTTGTATTCATGACGTTTACCTATTCGTTTTGACTTTAGAGACTTATTTAACTTTTATTCTAAACACCAAATTTTGATATAATGTACGAGATCAGTATAAGTAACGTTTAATTCTGTTCTATAATCAGGCAAATCATGGGACGATTACACTCACACAGACATGGGAAATCACATTCTATTAGACCAGCTGTACTTCGCGCACCTTCTTGGATTACACTTAGTACTTCAGATGTTGAAGAATTGGTTGTAAAATATACCAAAGATGGACTAACCCCTAGTCAAATAGGAATTAAATTAAGAGATCAGCATGCAATTCCTTTAATCAAATCAGTTACCAATAAAAAAATGGGTCAAATTTTAGAAGAACATGATTTGAAAGCTGAAATGCCTGAAGATTTGGAAAACATTGTTAAAAAAGCAGTAAATCTCCAAAAGCACCTCAAAACAAACAAGGGAGACAATAGAAATGTTAGATCTTTGGAATTAATTGAAGCCAAAGTTCACAGACTATCAGTCTACTACAAAAGAATTGGAAGAATTGCTAAAACATGGAAATATAAATCCGTGGTTGCTCAACTAGAGTAATGACAAAATTGCTTGATGAATCACTTTCATTTTTCAAGGATAAAATTTTAGATTGCATAAAATCAAAAAAATCAATTTCTGTTACAACCCATATTGACTGTGATGGACTAACATCAGGTAGCATTATCACTAAAGCTCTAATCAGAGCAGGTGCCAATTGTACAGTTAGGACATCAAAAGAATTTAGCAAAAATGTTCTAGAGTCTTTCAAAACTGATTCCAGAGATTTTCATGTAGTAACTGATCTAGGAGGAGGTTTTGCAAATGAATTAGATAAAACATTGGGAGATAATTGGATTGTTTTAGACCATCATCAAATTCCAGATGAAGAGATAGATAATCAAAATGTCATAAATTCATGGAAGTATGGGATTGATGGCGGAACTGAAATTTGTGCAGGTGGAATGGCATATCTTGCTTCAATGGCCCTTGATGAAAGAAATTCAGATTTGTCTGCAATTGCTGTTGTTTCAGCTTTGGGTGATAGACAAGACCAGGGAGAACGAAAATCATTTACCGGTAAAAATTTTGAGATTGCCAATACTGCCAAAGAACTAGGTTTGGTCGATATTGATTTAGATTTATTGTTAGTTGGAAGAGAAACAAGACCACTTGCAGATGCATTGGCCTTTACCTCACAGCCATTTATTGAGGGGTTAACTTGGAATAAGGAAGCGTGTTTTTCACTCCTAAATTCATCTGGAATTAATCTCAAAGAAGAAGGGAGATGGAGAGTGCCAGCTGAACTAAATGAAGATGAAAAAAGACAAGTCATTGAATCAATTACCAAATTTGCACCTGGAAAAAATACTACTGAAATAATGTCAGAACTAATTGGATATACCTATACATTTCCAAGAGAAGACAATAGAAGTTTCTTGAGAGACGGAAGAGAGTTTTCAACTATGTTAAACTCATGTGGAAGAATCAATCGTTCAGGAGTAGGAATGGCAGTATGTATGGGAGATAGAAATAAGATTCTAAGAGAAGCAGAAACTATTCTAACAGATTATAGAAAAATGATCCGAGAATACATGAACATCTTATCAAATGAAAGATGGAGAATTTCTGAAAGTGAGACATGTATTATGGTAAATGGTGAAGATATAGTTCCAGAAACAATGACAGGTACCATTTCATCATTGATTGCCGGATCACCAAAAAATTCTGGAAAAATTGTAATTTTAAGAACCAAGGCTGAAGAAAATACGATCAAGTTCTCATCAAGAAAATCTTTTGGATGTACATCAGACATCAATCTTAGTGAAATAATGAGGGCAGGGGCTAAGAAATTCAATGGTATTGGAGGAGGTCATAATGCTGCTGCAGGAGCAAAAATAACTAAAG
>JABMOR010000066.1 GCA_013203245.1 Candidatus Nitrosopumilus sp. | reverse complement strand
CATTGTAATTACTGATCCGACCTTTGGATGCGTAAGTACCCGATCCAAGACATTGTGGAATCTGTTAAAATCAGCATCACCTACAATATCAACAGGATTTTTAGAGCTTCCCCAAGGTGGAATTACATCATCAATTTTTTTACTAATGCTCTTAATGTCTGCCATCTTGAGTTTTGCCTTTGAGCATGCATCAGTAGAGATGATTGCAGGTCCGCCTGCATTGGAAACGATTACAAGGTCGCCTGCGGTTGGGAGCGGTTGTTTTGAAAATGCAGTTGCATAATCAAAGAGTTCCTCCATTGTGTCAACTCGAATAGCACCGGATTGTTTTAGTAAAGCATCATAGATTTCATCTGAACCCATCAAGGCTCCAGTATGAGACATTGCAGCTTTTGCACCCTCTGGACTACGTCCAGATTTGAGTACAAGAACTGGTTTTTTGAGTTTTTTAGTAATATTTTTACAAACTTTAAGAAATTCTTGACCATCTCCCATGTCTTCAAGATACATGACAATGACTTTGGTTTGTTTGTGATTTGCAAGAATTTTTAGAATATCAACTTCACTCATTACAGCTTTATTTCCAAGACTAACGACTGCTGAGAATCCAATTCCTTGAGCACTAGCATCTTCAACTAATGCTGCACATATTGCACCACTTTGAGATACAAGTGCAATTTTTCCAGACTTTGGTGTAATTTTAAGAAAAGTAGAATTCATCATTGTCTTTGGATCAAGATTCATGACACCAAGACAGTTAGGTCCAATGATTTGGATGTTGTATTTTTTAGCTATGTCTTTAATTTCTTGTTCACGTTTAGCTCCTTCTTCATCAACTTCTTTGAAACCTGCTGTGATAATTATAACACCTTTGACTTTTTTCTTTCCACATTCTTCTAACACAGATGCAACCAATATGTTTTTGATTACAATAACTGCAAGATCAATTGGTTTTGGAACATCTAAAACAGATTTGTATGCTTTTTTGTAAAAGACCTGATCTCTGGATGGACTAATTGGATAAACTATTCCTTTGAAACCATTCATAATATTTGATGTAATTGTAGCACCAACACTTCCTCTCTTATCAGATGCACCAATTACTGCAATAGATTTTGGTGATAAGATAACAGAGTCTACCATGTTAAGTTGGATCTGAGATTTTGTATAATAAAGTTATTCTCGAAAATTTCTGATCTCTTGTTTTTAGCTTCCCAGCATTTTTCCTGCTAAATTCTCTTTCCTAGGAACCCAAACAATAGATAAATTAGAAAATTTCCCAATGATCCCCCATGCTTCTCGAGCCAGATTTCTTAATTCTTCATTATTTATTGCAAATTCATGGTTTAGTTGGTTTACAGTATTCTTAGAATCGCTGTAAATTGTAATTTCTTCATTAGAATCAACATATTTGTTTAATGCAGAAATTATTGCCAGATATTCAGCCTGATTGTTTGTAAGTTCAGGTTTTTTTTCATAAAATGATTCTCCAGTCTCTTTTACAAAATAGCCGAATCCACTATTAGTTCCACCAGAACCATCAACGTAAATACTAATTCCCATCTTTATACAACCTTGTTATCTTCACAGTAAGATTTAGCACTATCATGTAAATAATTGTAGAGATTCCTTGTGATACAATTGATGCCAAATAGGGGTCATAGTTTATTGTTAGAAAATAATATTGTAATGCCCATCTAACTACAGTGTAAACTACTTCAGCAATTCCTAATGAAGTAATTAATTTTTTTAAATCCCGTTTCAGTTTTGCAGTATCAGTCCCACCAGATTCTAGACGATATTTTTTTCTGCTATCTAAATAAAATAGACTACTAAAAACTGAAAAATAAATTACATAATCTGCAATTGTTGTATATGTAGTGTTTAGATAATCAGCTTGATCAGATAAAACTTGGGCAATTATAGCTGAAATTATTATTGACGCTGCAAATGCTATTAAAATATTTTTATTAAGTTTTAGATATTCTTGTAACACATTTTAGAATATTTTTTGTTACAATTAAACTAAGACTAGTCCAAAGTAATTTTTAGGAATATAATTAATCCTGCAAGTTCAGCAATTCCCACTCCTAACATATATGGAAATATTTCATTAGAGAAAATCATTTCCATGGAGAAATAAGTCCATGCGCCAATTACGTTGTGTAAGAATAACATCCCTGCAACTACTATCATTCCTAATGGAAGCTGAGCTCTAGTCTTTCCATATATTTTTCCAAATATACAGATTATAATTCCAAGTATGCCCATATTTGCAATTGAAACAATAGACAGTATTAGAGAAGTAGATTCCATTAGTGTAAAACACCTCTAGAGCTTTTATTTACTTTTGTCCAATTTTCCTTCAATTTCTTCAAATATCCCCATATTGACTTCAAGAAAAGTTGAGATAAAATAGTTCACATTATATTTTTCTCCAACTTTACTGATCATGTTATTTTTTTCTAATACTCGAATATGATGCTGAATAGCCTTGTAATCAAGACTCAATTCCTTTGCCAATTGATTGATGTTAAACGGATTTTCCTTTAATTTTGAAATTATTTTTAATCTGTTCAGTCCTCCTCGCGAACCTGCAAATACAAACCACAGTAGTCTTTTTGCATCAGGATCGTTGGCCATAAGTTATGAAATTTCTTCTAATTTACTACTAAAAGGTATTCTGAGATGAACGATAATAGAAAGTATAAAAAACATAATCAGTCAAATTTGAATGAACTAGAAAATGATGTTAAACTATGATGCACCTCTATACAGACCACCTTCAGAAGCTAAATCATTAATTTTCCAAGTAACATTAGGTTGTTCATTTAACGAATGTTCATTTTGTGACATGTATAGATCAAAAGAATATTCTGAAAGATCATGGGAAGATGTTAAGGCAGAAATTGACATGATGGCAGGTTATCTTCCTGAAACTAGACGAGTATTTCTTGCAGATGGAGATGCATTAAATCTTGATTCCGAATACATAATTAAAATTATAAAATACATTAGAGAAAAATTCCAAAACATTGAAAGAATTTCTTGTTATGCAATGCCTATGAATATTCTAAAGAAAACATCTGAAGAACTAAAGAAAATGAATGAAGCAGGACTAGACATGTTTTATCTAGGAATTGAAAGCGGTTCAGATATTGTTCTAAAAAAAGTAACAAAGGGGGCAATTGCAAAAACAATCATCAAATCAGTAAACAAGGCAAAAGATGCAGGATATGTAATGTCATGTATGGTGATTTTAGGATTAGGAGGAAAAAAATATTCAAAAGAGCACATCAAAGGAACTGCAGAAGTGATTAGTGCATGTTCGCCTCATTATGTTGGCGCTTTAACACTCTATCTAGAAAATGGGATTAAACAAGAATTCATAGACAAGTATGAAGGTGAATTTGTTAAAATCAGTGATGATGAATCATTAGAAGAACTCTATGATTTGATTAATCAAATTGAAACAAAAGAAGAAATTGTGTTTAGAGTAAATCATGGTTCTAATGCATATACTGTAAAGGGAACTTTCCCTCAAAACAAACAAGAGATGCTAGAGAAAGTTGAATGGATGAAACAACATCCAGAAATGGTACGTCCAGAAGGACTAAGAGGATTCTAAATTACACTTTCTTGATTCAGATATACAACTTTGAAGATTTTTACCAAATAATCCCCATCAAAGATTTTAGTTGTATTATCACCATCAGAATTTAAAACTCGAAACTTGTACTCATAGTCACCATCTTCTTCTACATTTGTCTGAGCAAAATGTACTGCATCATTATTTTTAAAAATTTGAATTATTACCGGATAACCTTCAACATGATTTACAATATTTCCTTCAACAAATGCCCATGGTAAGGAATTTTCTTCAGAAGAATGGAAAAATATGGTTGATTTTTCAAGGGCTATCATTCCATTTAATGAAATTATTTCAGTTTGAGGTTCATGTGTATGACCATTAACTAGTATCTGACCGGAATGAGGATGTGCAAATGCAGAATCTACAGAAAATGTCAAAAGAAAAGTCAAAATCAAAAGACTTGAAAATAAAACAAGCTTGTTCATATCTGAATCAGAGAATAGCAGTAATTTAAGAATTCTTCATCTAAAGAGTATCAATAATGGATTTTAGATTTTCTGGAAGATCTGGCAATTCAGTGTGGCTTTCATTATTTTGAAGAATTTCAGGTCCAATACGTCTAACGCGCTGAGTACCAATCAGAGTATCAATATTTCTTTGAATATCTTTTTCAGTTAGAATTGCCTTTAGTTTTTCATTCACAATTGATTCATTTTCATATTTTTTTATCCCATATTGAACAAGAATAGTTTTTTCTTCAGATGAAAAATCAGTCATAATTTTCAAGAGTCATTTATGGCTAATAGTCTTTGGTAATCAAAGATAGTTAAAATATGATGAATTGTAAATGAACCTACTTGGTAAGTAAATTACAATTAATTTCAAATGTATTAACAACAAAAAGATATGCCGCCATTGCAATAATTAGTGGTACAGGGTTGGGAATAATCTATTACTTTTTGACAATGTCAATGCTACCATCTCACTTGAACACCAATGGAGATAATGCCATATTACATTATAGCATCAGTTGAATTAACAATAGGAATTTCAGCACTGGCTGGAATCAATTTTGCAATGATGCATTTAAGATAAAGAGAATGAAGATGATGAATTCTGTAAAAACAAATTCGTCAGCCATATTAGGTGGAGCATTTGCAGTATTCACTCCAGGTTGTCCAGCATGCACTGTACCTCTAGCAGTAATTTTAGGCGCAGTTGGTGGATTGTCATTGTTTCCAATGCAGGGATTGGAATTGAAATTCATTTCAGTAGGAGTTTTAATTTTTTCAATTTGGTGGATTGCAAGAGGACTACAAAGTAAAAGCTGCTGTAAAATAGGATAAAAATGGGCCCACGGGGATTCACCTACCAAATTGGGGATAAAATGAGACGCAGAGGGTCAAAAAAATCTGTAGTTAACACTTGCATTTACTGTCTTTATTCAACTTTGGATTACAAATTTTACAATCTAACAGACAAGTATCTTCAGGACATTAGCCACAAAATTGTTTTTTCTTCATTATCTTGAAAAGTGAATTATACTATCTTTGCATTAACGTCAATTTTATGTGACATGCTATACATAGCTGGACAACGTTCCTCAGCCATCCCTAGTATCTCTTGTAGTTTTTGATTATCAGCATTTTCACTTTGTGCATCTATTTGAAAATTAATTCCCTCAGTGATTGGTTCATCAGATAAGTCAAAGGATTTTGCAAAATTGATGTTACATTCCGTATTTACTTTTAATTTCGTTAATTTCACTCCTTGTTGTGCAGCAATTCCTACAAATGTACCAATGAAACAAGATGTGATTCCTGCAATACAGTAAGCCATGGGGCCCAATCTGTTACCGTTACCACCCAGAAATGATGGAGAATCTATTTCAATTACCTTACTTCCTTTTTCAAAAGATAGTTCTGTTTTAAATTGGTATTCTGAATTTGGATCTAAATTCCATTCGCCTTGTAGTTTGACTGGTTTTTTTAGTGTGTTTTTGTCTTCTTTTCCCTTTGCTACAGTATTAGAAACTTTGTCAAGATCAACATTATTGATTTTTGTCATATTCAAAATATCATGAATTCAACTGTTGTATAAATTTCTGGTTTTGAGATAGGTTTTGAATGAATCTTTAGAGGCCTAACTACTTGTTTAGGAATAAAAAAGATGTAAAACTGAACCCAAAAAGGCTTGAACTTTTCTTGGGGATAATTTGTTTAATGACTTCCAGTGAATGGGTACACGATTTGCATCAAGTAATACTTTGATTGGTTTGATGTGGTTTGGAATTGTTTGGGAGCTAATCTCTCCTGATTCTACACGTTTTCTGTCTTCTTTGATGAATGTGGCAATAATGTCAGAGACCTTGTCCATATCT
>JABMOR010000065.1 GCA_013203245.1 Candidatus Nitrosopumilus sp. | reverse complement strand
TTCCTGAATTTTTTTGAGTTCTTCTGATGAAGCATTTAGTACCAAGTCATCTAATTTTTGCAAATGTTCTCGCTCTTTAGGAGTCATTATGTTTTGATTAAAAATGATCATTTAGTACCAAAAGTTGCCATATTAGACTAATTACTAAACTTCATAGACGTGATTTTGGCGAAAATATAATAAAAGATTTCTAGTAGGCTCAGTATGGAGACAAAAAATATTGGTCTACGTGGAATTGAAGTTGCAGATACCAAAATTTCAAACATAGATGGGGAGAAAGGCAAGCTCATTTATCGTGGATTTGATATATTAGATCTTACAAAAAATTCAAGCTTTGAAGAAACAGCATATCTATTACTTTATGACAAATTACCTACTAAACAAGAATTAGACGAGTTCAATACAAAACTCATTGACGCAAGATTCATCCCTAAACAAATGCAAAAAAACATGGGGAATTGGAGAAAAGATGCAGATCCTATGGATATGCTTCAAGCATTCGTAGCAGCACTTGCAGGATATTACGATGAAGAGTTTTCAAATAAAGAAGCAAGTTATGAAAAAGCAATAAATCTAATTGCAAAAGTTCCCACAATCATTGCCAGTTGGCATAGAATTAGAAATGGATTAGCAGTTGTAGATCCAGATCCAACACTTAGTCATGCTGCAAATTTTCTATACATGATGTTTGGTGAAAAACCAGATCCAGAAGTAGAAAAAATCTTTGATGTCTGTTTAATTCTTCACGGAGATCATACATTCAACGCATCAACTTTTACTGCCAGACAAGTTGCATCAACAAGAGCACACATGTATTCAGCATCCAGTGCAGCAATTGGAGCGTTAAGTGGAGAATTACACGGAGGGGCCAATACAGAAGTAATGAAAATGCTGTTAGATATTGGAGAAGTAGGAAAAACAGAAGAGTGGATTAAAAAAGAAATGAGTGCAGGTGCAAAAATTATGGGGATGGGTCATGCAGTGTATAAAACGTATGATCCTAGAGCCCAAGTACTAAAAGAGCTATCAAGAAAACTTGCCGAGAAAACTAAAGATCCATGGTTTGACATAACAGAAAAAGTAGAAACTGTTACCATTTCAGAAATGAAGTCACAGAAAAATAAAGAAATCTATCCAAACGTGGATTTGTACAGCGCCTCACTTTATTACATGTTAAAAATCCCATTAGACCTCAACACACCAATCTTTGCGATTGCAAGAGTTGTAGGATGGGCAGCACATATTATTGAAGAGAAATTTGCAGAGGCTGCACCAAAAACAGCATTATACAGACCTAAAGCAGTCTATGTTGGAAAATATTGTGGACCGCAAGGTTGCGAATACCAAACATTAGACTTGAGAAAATAAATTTAATTTCTTGTGCTTAACCAATCTTGGGCTTTAGAGTTTACATCGTGTTTGTATAACACTTCAAAAACCATATCATAAAATGAGATACCTTTTTTCTGAGCCTGAACATCGAGCCACTTAATTCCATCTGCTAATTCTGGATCATATTCTGAGAATTCAACTAATTCATCCACCATTTTTGAGAAGAATGCGTGTGACTCAATCATATTTACTTCTTTTAATCTTTGATCATAAGCAAGGGATTCAAAATATATTAACAAAAGACCCCTTTTTGGTTGACTATTGGATCATATTTTCTATTCAGATGGAAATGTAAAGAAAGTTTCATGGTTAATTCAAACAAACGATTCAATTATTGATCAAAACAGAGAACATGTTGATATTTACAAAGATAAAATTTCAAACATACAATCAAAATATGTTGCACTCCATATCGGATTGTTTTGGGGAATTGGAGTCTTTGTGATAAAAAATGAAGATCATATCAAAATAAAACTAGATGATAAAATTATGTTTGAGCAACTAACTACTAATTTAAAAATTAAAGATGAATTCATTCAAAATCGAATTAAATTTATCAATCAATTAATTGTACAGAGAAAATTAAAAATTGAATTTGAATTAATTTTACAGAAAGATAATTTAGCAAATAAAATACTAAATACAAAAGAGATTAAGACCAAAAACGATTAGTTACTTGGTGAGATCTCACTTACAGTTTGTAATTGCCCTACAGATATGATGGATAAAAGAAAGAATTGTTTAATTTCATTGACAATGCTTTATCTTCAAATAGAGTGATCTTGTGGTATTTTCAAAGGATTTCGAATTATATTGTAATAATTGCAAAAATAGCAGAAAAACGATATTTTGAAAATTATATTTTTAGTTATTTTAACAAATTTGAGAAATAATCCCCAAGAGTTGTAAAAATTTTAAACTATTCATACGTTCAAAGATTAGATTTATTTACTATACAGTAAGTCATGGATCAATTATGGTAAGTATAGACAAAGCAGCTATGGTACTCTCAATTGCAATTGCACTAATAGGTGTAGGAATTGCAGTTGCAGGAAGCGCTGCAGACAATACTCCAACATATAGCGCTCCAGTATCTTCTGCTCCAGCAGTTCCAGTAAAAACTCAAGCAGATCAATTCGGCGCAGATATTGCTGAAAAAGTAAAATCTGGAGATAATATGATGGAGAAAGAGGCTGTTAAACTTGAAGAGAAAGTCACCATCGAGGTAACTAAAGAAAAAGAAACCACGATGGACAAACCAGTAGGGCCAACAACACATAGTGTTGATATGCCAAAAGGTACTTCAGTTCCAGGATGTGAAGAAAATAATTCATGTTTCTCACCAGCAGACATCACAATCAATGCTGGAGACACAGTAGAATGGATGAATGTCGACACAGCAGCACACACAGTAACTGGCGGTAGTCCAGCAGATGGCCCATCAGGTATATTCGATAGCAGTCTAGTCATGGGAGGTGCATCTTTTGCATTTACATTTAATGACGCAGGCAGTTACGATTACTTTTGCATGGTTCATCCTTGGATGACTGGTAGCGTTACAGTGAACTAATAAAAAATCCTTTTTTCTTATTTTATTTTATTTTTCCTTATAGTTCTATTATATGCCACACCAAATCTGTGTGTTTCATCCCGAGCATATTGTAAAATTTTTAGAGATGGTTTATATTTTGGAATTATAATTGGATTTTTATTTTTTGGTAGATAAACTTCTTCATTTTCTTTAGCCAAAGATATGCAAGGTAAATTCAAACCAAGGGATTCTAGAGCCTTCATTGCAGAACTGAGTTGTCCCTTACCACCATCAATGACAATTAAATCCGGAAGTTCAGAATTTTCTTCTAGCAATCTATAGTATCGCCTCTTGACAATTTCCTCAATCATTGCAAAATCATCTCTTCCTGAAATTGTTTTTATTTTGAATTTTCTATATCCAGATTTATTTGGAATGCCGCCAACAAATCTCGCCATTGAGCCCACAGCAAATTCTTCACCATGATTAGAAATATCAAAACATTCAATGATATTTGGAATTACATCTAAATTTAGAATTTCTTTTAATTCAACTAATCCAGGATCACCTCCTTTTGAATGAATTAATTTGATATTTTTCAAAATTAGATTAATGATGTCTTTTTTCTTACCTTTTGCAGGAGACAAAATTTGAACATTAAATCCAGATTGTTCTGAAAGCAATGATTCTAATAATTTCTGATTCTCAGGTAATTCGCTAACCAGAATAAATTTTGGAATTGGATGCGTGGAATAATACTGAAACAGGAAATTTGAAAATGAATTATCACCTACCAAATCAAAAAAGAATTTATCACTATCTCTAATCACACCATTAATCATTCTAAAATTCATTACTGAGGCAGATTGTTCTTGTATACCTATACCAAAATATTCCTCATCAGAGTTTTCAACGTATTCCATTTTTTGTTTAGTTTGTAGACTTCCAAGTCTAATCAATGTGTCACGAATATCCTTTGCACGCTCAAATTGCTGTAATTCTGCAGCTTGCTGCATTTCTTCTTCTAATTTTTTTGTAAAAATTTTAGTTTTATTTTTCCCTTTGAGTACATCTTCTAATGCTCCAATATGTTTAGGGTATCTATCCTGTGCACCTTTGAATTCACATGGCCCCTCACAATTTCCTAAATGATATTCTAAACAAACTTTTTTTGGAAGAGTTTTACAAATTCGTATTTGAAATGCCTTTCTCAACGTACCAATTGTAAGTAATTTTGAACTACCTTGAGTAAAAGGACCAAAAGTTTTTCCCTTTCCCAAAAATTTTCCATCTCTAGTTCTTCTTGAAACAAGTAATCTAGGAAATTTTTCATCAGAGATTCTAAGATAGGTGTATCTCTGTTGATCTTTTAATTCAATGTTGAATCGTGGCCTATACTTTTTGATCATGTTTGATTCTAAAAGAAATGCTTCACTTTCATTATCAGTTAAAACAAATTCAATGTTAGAAATATTTTCAACTAATTTCTGAGTTTTATAATTTTGATTTTGATTAAAATAAGACTTGACCCTATTTTTCAAATTCTTTGCCTTACCAATATAGATAATATTCCCAGCAGAGTCCCTCATCAAATAAATTCCAGGATCAGTGGGGAGGATAATTTTTGAAATATCAAAAGTCATTTTTTTAATAATTTCTTCAAATACGTTCCAGTGTAACTTCCAGGTGCCTTTGCAACATCCCTTGGAGTACCAGTAGCCACAACTTTACCACCTTCATCCCCACCTTCAGGACCAAGGTCAATTATCCAATCAGAATTTTTGATAACATCCATGTTATGTTCAATTACAACCACAGTATTTCCCAAGTTTACTAGACGATTAAGGACATCTAATAATTTTTGAACATCTGCAAAATGTAAACCCGTTGTAGGCTCGTCTAAAATGTAAAGTGTTTTTCCAGTTCCTCGTTTTGATAGTTCTGAGGCAAGTTTAACTCTTTGAGCCTCACCTCCAGATAAAGTAGTAGATGATTGTCCAAGTTTGATGTATCCTAATCCAACATCATGCATAGTTTGCAATGTTCGTTTTATTTTGGGGATATTCTCAAAGAAATTTAATGCCTCGTAAACAGTCATGCCTAAAATATCAGAAATATTTTTTCCCTTGTACAATACAGACAAAGTTTCAGTGTTGTATCTTTTTCCTTTACATTCATCACATTTCACATAAACATCAGACAAAAACTGCATTTCAATTTGCTTCACACCATCCCCATCACACGCAAAACATCTACCAACTGCAACATTAAATGAGAATTGTCCTGGTGCATATCCACGTTCTTTGGATAATGCAGTATTTGCATAAAGTTCTCGAATAGGAGTGAAAGCACCAATGTAAGTTGCAGGGTTTGAACGTGGAGTTCTACCAATAGGGGATTGGTCTATGGCAATTACTTTATCAATATTTTCTAAACCAGAAATTTCCTTATGAGCACCAGACCTAACATTTGATTTGTAAAAATGATTTTCTAATGTTTTTAACAAAACATCATTAATCAGAGTGGATTTTCCAGAACCAGAAACTCCAGTAATAGAAACAAAAAGACCCAAAGGGATCTCAACATCAATATCTTTTAAATTATTTTCAGAAGCTTTCTTTATAATTAGAGAACCTGAACGATTACGAACTTTATCAACCAAATTAATTAATGAATTATCTTTCAGATATGCACCAGTTACAGATTTGTTATCTTTAAGAATTTGATTTACAGTACCTTCAAAAACAACATTCCCTCCATGTACACCTGCGCCAGGACCTAAATCTATCATCCAGTCTGAATTTCGTATAACTTCTTCGTCATGCTCTACAACAATGACTGTATTTCCCAGATTTCGTAGCTTATTTAGCGTTTTAATTAGTCGAGTATTATCTCGTTGATGTAATCCAATTGTAGGTTCATCAAGCACATATAATACTCCAGTTAAATTGGAACCAATCTGAGTTGCCAATCTAATTCGTTGTGATTCACCACCAGATAATGTTGAACTTAATCTATTCAATGTTAAATAATTTAATCCGACATTCATTAAAAATTCAAGACGTTCTTTAATCTCTTTTAGAACATCCCTTGCAATGTATTGTTCATTTTCAGTTAATTTTAGTGAAGAAAAGAAATCATAACAATGATCAATTGACATATCACATGCATCTATTATTCCTTTTTCGTTAATTTTAACTGCAAGAGATTCTGGTTTTAATTTTTTACCATTGCATGAATTACATGGAGTATCTCGCATGAATTGTTTTAACCATTCTCTTTTTGATTCAGAATCAGTTTCCATAAATGTTCGTTGTAGATTAGATAAAACACCTTCAAACGTATTTGTGGATTGCCAAGAAGAATCTCCAGATTTTGAACGATATGTAAAATCAATCAAATCATCTGTACCATGCAAAATTATTTTAAGATGTTTGGGCTTTATTTTATCAAAAGGAGTCATTAAATCAAAACCAAATTTTTTACCTACTGCTCGTAATGCTTGACGTCTGAATGCAGAAAATCGTCCACTCCAAGGAACAATCGCACCATCCAAAATAGATTTAGTTTTATCAGGTACAACTAAATCTTCATCAAACTCCATCTTTACTCCCAAACCATTACATGTCTTACACATACCAAAAGGAGAATTAAATGAAAAAGATCTTGGCTCTAATTCACCTACAGTTAATCCACAATAAGGGCATGCATTGTTTTGTGAGAAAATCTTTTCAGATTTCTCAGTGGCAATCATTACATCGCCTTTAGAGGCTTTGATTGCAGTTTGTATGGCTTCAAAGAGTCTTGATCTCTCAGATTTTTCAGCGACGATTCTATCAACTACAATCTCAATATTGTGCCATTTTTGCCTATCAAGAGGAGGAATATCATCATCCAGGCTCAAAATTTCACCATTTAGCCGTATTCTAGAATATCCATCTTTTTTGATTTGTTCAAATAATTTCTCATACGTTCCCTTTTTTCTCTGAACGATTGGGGCTAGAACAAATATTTTTTTTCCTAAAAAATCTTTGAGAACAGAATCACATATTCGTTCTATTGACTGGGTTGATACTTTACGTCCACAATTAGTACAGTAAGGAATACCAATTCTTGCAAATAACAATCTCAA
This sequence comes from Candidatus Nitrosopumilus sp., assembly GCA_013203245.1. Lineage (GTDB taxonomy): Archaea > Thermoproteota > Nitrososphaeria > Nitrososphaerales > Nitrosopumilaceae > Nitrosopumilus. The sequence continues at coordinate 12,812 of JABMOR010000065.1, read as the reverse complement.
ATAATCATAAATTTCCGTAGTAGTTCCAACAGTAGAACGAGGATTTTTACTGGTGGTTTTTTGTTGGATGGCAATTGCAGGGGAAAGTCCTTCAATTGAATCAACGTCAGGTTTATCCATCATCTCTAAAAATTGACGAGCATATGAAGAAAGGGATTCAACATATCTTCTCTGTCCTTCAGCATAGATAGTATCAAATGCCAAGGTGGATTTTCCAGAACCAGATAATCCACTAATTACAACCAATTTATTTTTTGGAATATCAATATCTAAATTTTTTAGATTATGATGTCGTGCACCCCTAATTTTTAATTTATTTTCGGTCATTTTTATATTCAATCTCCTTTTCCAGTCTTTTTATTCTATCTCTACATTCAATCGCACGTTCAAAATCTAACTCTTCAGAATACTTTTTCATTTGAGCGTCCAAATCAATTACTTCAGTTGTAAGATCATGCGTAGATTTTAGTTTTGAATCATCTAAAGCAACTTCTTGAACTGGAACAGATTTGATGATAGTTTTAGGAATAATATTATGATCTTTATTATATTGGATTTGTTTTTCTCTACGACGTTTAGTTTCACTCATAGTATTTTTCATAGATTGTGTTGTTTTATCAGCATACATTATGACAGTTCCATTCACATTTCGTGCAGCTCTACCACATGTTTGAATCAAACTTGTAAAATTCCTCAAAAATCCTTCCTTGTCAGCATCTAAAATTGCAACTAGAGAAACTTCTGGAAGATCTAATCCTTCTCTGAGAAGATTGATTCCCACAAGAACATCAAATTCACCCAATCGTAATTGCCTGAGTATCTCAGTTCTCTGCAATCCCTCGATTTCCGAATGCATGTATCTGACTCTAACATGTTTTTTTGAAAGATATTCAGCCAAATCTTCAGCCATCCTTTTAGTCAAAGTCGTGACTAAAACTCGTTCAGAATTGGCAGATCTTTTGTTAATTTCATTGATTAAATCATCCATCTGGTTTTTTGTAGACCGGATCTCAACTTGTGGGTCAAGTAAGCCGGTAGGCCTTACAAGTTGCTCAACAATTTGGGAGGAAATTTTTTTTTCATATTCAGAAGGAGTTGCTGAAACAAAAATTGTATTTTGTATGTATTCTTCAAATTCTTCAAATTTCAATGGGCGATTATCAAATGCACTAGGTAGTCTAAACCCATACGTAATCAACTCATTTTTTCTAGAACGATCTCCCTTGTACATTCCGTGAAGTTGCGGTAATGTCACATGCGATTCATCAATTACCAAAAGATAATCATCACCAAAAAAATCCATCAAGCAAAATGCTTTTTCCCCCGCGTCTCGTCCATCAAAATGTCTAGAGTAATTTTCAATCCCAGAACAATATCCCAATTCTTCAATCATTTCTAAATCATATTTTGTTCTCATCTCAAGTCTTTGTTTTTCTAATTCATTTAATTCAGGCAATCGTTTTTTTAATTCATCACTAATTGATTTAACAGCTTTTTTACGAACATCTTTTGCAATAAGATAGTGTTTTGCAGGATAAATTTTCATTTGAGATACCTTGTTTTTTTCTTTCAAGGAAACATGATCTAAAATAGTAATTTTTTCTACCTCATCTCCAAACATAGAGATTCTAACTAAATCTTCAGAATATGCAGGAGTGACATCAATAGTATCACCTTTAACTCTAAAATTTCCAGGTGCTACCTCAGTATCATTTCTTTCATATCGTGCATCCACAAATCGTCGAATTATTTCACTTCTTTTAATTTCATCACCAGTGTTAATTGTAACAGCTAAATCTCCCCAATCCTTAGGATTACCAAGAGAATAGATGCAAGAGACAGTAGATACAATGATTGTCGGTTCCCCTGAAAGCAACATTGCAGTTGCCTCTAATCTCATCTTTTCAATTTTTTCGTTAATTTGTGTATCTTTTTCAATATAGGTATCTGTTTGAGGAAGATAGCTTTCAGGTTGATAGTAATCATAGTATGATACAAAATAACCAACATTGTTTTTTGGAAAAAATTGTTTGAGTTCAGAATAAAGTTGTGCTGCAAGAGTTTTGTTATGAGAAATTACTAGCGTATTTTTTCCAGTTCTTGCAATAACATTTGCCACAGAGAAGGTCTTTCCACTTCCTGTTACTCCAAGTAATGTTTGAACCGTTCCTTTCTGCACGCCTTTTACCAAGGAATCAATAGCTTGGGGTTGATCTCCCGTAGGGACATAATTAGATGTCAATTCAAAATGAGATATTTGCTCCAACAGATACAATCTCTGAAAACTGAACTTATAGCTAACGTTTGCCAAATAAAAACAACAGGTCAACAAAGTATCAATTTAGAAAAATCAGAAAGCAATCATCTAAGAATCAAGTTCAAATCTAAAAATAATTAATTGAAAATCAATCAAATTTTAGCAAATTCAGACTCACCATACAGGCTCATCAATCATCTGAAGACCAGTTTCAGTTACCTCAAAACCCATAATTTTCAAAGTTTCAAGAGCAGATGGGGATTTTTTCTCCAGGATTTTTTGTGCTAAATTCAATCTATCTTCAGGTCTCATGTGTTGACCAATTTTGTATTTGCCATGAATTGTTTGAGGAGTAACTTTGAACACATTTACAGCATCTAAAACTCGCATGTCAGATTGAATTGGATCATACTGTCCTTCAGGCTGATATTTTTTCATCAATCCATTTAGAGCAAGTGTCTTTTCTTCTCTATCAGATACAAAAGAAGCCATTCCTTTTATCACAACACTGATGTACAATGTGTCAGCTAGAGATGCATTATGTGGATCTTCAAAATAAGAGGGCAGAAATTCCAGTTCCCTATCAGCCTCAAATCCAACCTTGTTGTTTCTAGAAATATTATCTAGTTTCTCACCCTTTACATGAGAATGCATGTAAACTGCATCATTAAGAAATACAAAGTTCATAGGAATGATTTGTGGAAACCCATTCTCATCTATACTCGCTACACGTCCAACGTGTTCTACATTCAAAAATTCTTTTATTTTATCATATGATTTAATTTGAAGAATTCCAGTTAACTGCACAAACTAATTCAGTAAAATAATATTATAAATCCAGAGCATGGAAATCCCTAAAATATAAGGTAAATAAAAAATTATTATGAATGATCCATATCTAAATGATTTAAGAGATGATTTTGAAGGATATTCTAATCAATTAAAAAAATTAAAAGCAAAATTATTGAAAAGTGATTCTCCAGAATTACAAGCAAAAATTATCAAACAGATTGATTCCATAGCAAACAAGATGGAAAACAATCAAAGACAATCAGTAAAAGTAACTAAATCCAGGATTAAAGAAAGGAAATCAAAATCAAAGAGATAGAATCATTCTTCGTCATCTAATTCTTTAGCCATTTCCTTAATTTCTAAAATTCTACATTGCAATTCATTACATTCAGTTTTAAAATCTGTGCCCATATAGTATCATTACAAAAACAATCAAAAACAAACAACATTCTAAAACTTGACTTTTTTCATTTAAATTCTTCATTAATGTAAATTGCTAAATTTAGGATTAATTCAACATAATAAATGAGTGAAATTGATGAAGAGCGAGAAAAAGCCATCAATGCAACACTAAATCTTTTAGAAGAATGGGGTTCTGCATCGAAATTTATCTGGTTTAGGGAATTACATAGAATTACAGATATTGACAAAGGATTACTTCGAACTATCCTCAATGAATTAAAAAAATCAAAAGAAGTTCAAGAAATGCATGGGACAAACAACAGAATATTTTTCTGCCTCAAAAAATATTACATCAAATGCAGAGATGTTGAATACAGATTCAAAGGAAAACAAATAATATTAAAAGATGGAAGTAAAACAAAAATCATTCAAGGTTCAACTAATGCAACAGAGCGAACTAGAAAGAGATTAGAAAAACAAAGAAACAAACGTAAATCTAAATCATTCACAAAAAAGAATAGACCACATAAATCATAAAGAATCTTCAGATTGTCGTCTGGCAAAATTTGATTCTGCACGTTTTAGTTTAGATGATTCTGCTACATCTTCAGTCATATCAAATAGATTATGTAATTCCATATCAGGAGTCAATTCATCTTCTTTTTCATCATCTAAATCAAATTCAAGATTAGCCAAGACATCCACATTTTCTTCTAAAATATCAAGGCATTTTTTTACTGACTCAGGGAGGTCTTCATCCATCATAATATCTAGAATGAGGTAAACTAAATGATTTGCTGTATGTTATAGTAAAGAACGTCTTATTGTTTGGCCTTGGCCTTGGCTTTTTCACGTAATATGGGCATTACATGGCTTGCAAATTTATCAATAGAGCCAAAGTAATTCTTACCCCAGAATCTAATTACAAAGTGATTAACACCAGCATCCATGAATTTCTCAAATACTGGAATTATATCTTCAGGAGTACCAAGTGCAATTGAAGAACGAGCAACATCATCAGGTAATTTTGTTGCAGCCTCCCTCATCTTTACAATCCAACTCTGATCAGACATTGAATATTCTGTAAAATATTTTACGAAATCAAATCCTTCAATTTCTTTTATTCCGTGAACTCGTAAAATTTCAGGCTTGAATAAACTAACTTTTACTGCTTCTTTCATTTTGGCCCATGATTGTTCCGCATCTTCAGAAAAGTAAACATCAATGTCAAGGGCATATTGGAAATTATCTTTCTCTTCTTGTGTTCTGTTATTTTCATTCAATGATTTTTCAATTTGTGCTTTATGATCTGCAAAGAGTTCAGGAGTGTAACCAATTGGCAACCAACCATCACCTAATTTTCCAGTCATTGCAAGGGTACGTTTACCACCTGCTGCCATGTAAGTAGGTGGACGTGGCTTTCTAATTGGAGGGGCTTGTAAACATGCACCTTCTAATTTGTAATATTTACCATCATAGCTAACTGTGTTATCAGGATTAGAATCATATAATTTATGAATAACTTGAATTTGTTCTTCCCATTTTGAAACTGGTTTCTCAAACGGAATACAAAATTCTTTTAGATTTTGTGCCTCACCTGCCCCAATACCGAGAATAGCTCTGCCTTTAGAAATTCTATCAAGGGAAATTGTAGCTAGAGCGATATTTGAGGGATGTCTTCTAATTGCATCAGTTACACATGTTCCAATCTCAACATTCTGTGTAACTGCAGCAATTGCAGATAACATAACCCAAGGATCCAAAACTATTGCATTTTTCCATTGTGGGACATTTGTGTGGTCCATATAGAAAATAGAATCATAACCGGTTTTATCGGCAAGTATACAGGCAGTTAAAATTTGATCTTCAGTATATCCAGCTCTTGCGACATTGAGTCCATTTTGAATACCAAATTTCAATTTTTTATCTGCCAAGTACATTTACCTTAGATTATTAGAATAAAAAGTTTCATCAAGCTGCCAATTTCGCATTTTAACAAGAAAATAGAAAAAAAGTAAAAAATATTGAATTTTTTACAAATTACCTGCTTTGATATCTTCAAGACACTTTACGACATCATCTTTTGATATTGGAATTGGGTTTGGATCCAAATGTCCTCTATCGGTCATTACAGTGTCAGCAGCTTCTGAAACATCAGCTTTGAGTTCTAGTTTGTCAAAGCCTAGTTTTGCCATAGCCTCTTTGAATCTATCATAGAAGATTGAATTGTTATGCTTGTGTGCAACGGTAGTACAAGAGGATAATGAATATCCGTGAGGTATACCTTCATTTGAGAACACATAGGACAATGCATGTCCTAAAGTTGTAGAGCAATTACCAAAGCCCATTCCAGATAACATTGATCCATATGGATAGTTTTCTGGCTTGTCATTCATAATTGCATCATATAGAATCTCAAATGCTTGTTTACATAGAGTTCTTGTCAAGTCATTACCGAGTTTGCTGTCATAGCCTTCAGTAGCTTGAGCACATGCATCACAGACAGAACTGTTTATGACTTGTTGTGGAGTTCCATCTAGGAAATAGGAATCTACAACTGCCATATCAGCTAGAAATCTGTCTTCACGTAACAATTTCTTTTTACCATCAAATTTCAGAACACAATAAGTTGTCATTTCAGCTCCAGTTCCAAATGTTGTTGGAATTAAGATTTTTTCTTTTTTCATCTCAGGTGCAGCATACTTTACTACATCCATAGAACTTCCACCACCGAGTCCAATTAGACATGATGGGTCTTTGTCTTTGAATTGTGAAATAACAGTATTGACGTCATCCATTGATGGTTCAGGGGTTACTTGGTCATACAACATGTAATCCGTAATTCCCATTCTTGCAATCCATTTGTCCGATAGTGCTGGCGGAACGGTTGTTACAATTAGGGCATTTTTTGGATACTCTGTTTCACCAAGTGCATTTTCTCCAAAGTTGATAACTTTTGGAATGCGTACTGTATTCATGAATGAAAGGCATCATTGATTATTATTATATCTTGCATTATCTATTGACAGCATGATAATTCAAAATTTTGATGATTTGTCAACTACAGACAAGAAAAAGGATTGTTTAGAAATTTTAGAAGCAGGATTGCAAGCAGCAAACCCAGAAAACATCATTCCAAAATTTGTAACCCCTAATGAAATCAAAATTAACGGTAAATCTTTCAATCTTGAGAAATATTCAAGTATCTATTCTGTCGCTTTTGGTAAAGCAGGTGATACTATGACCAGAGCACTAAATGCAGTAGTTCCGATAAAAAGTGGAATTATAGTAATTCCTAAAGGCTCAAAATCAGTAATGAAAAGTAAAAAATTTCAAATTTTTAATTCTAGACATCCTAAACCAGACCAAACCAGTGTAAAGGCAGCAAAAGAAGTCATGAAATTTGTTCAACATAAGCGCAGTGATGAATTGATAATTTTTCTAGTTTCAGGAGGAGGTTCGTCTCTACTAGCATTACCGGACGATATTACTCTGGAAGACAAGGTGCATGTCACAGATGTACTGTTGAAATCAGGAGCTAATATTCAAGAATTTAATTGTATTAGAAAACACCTATCAAAAATCAAAGGAGGTAAACTAGTCGAGAATATGAAATGTGATGGAATTAGTTTAGTAATGTCAGATGTTGAAGGTGATGATCTCTCATCTATTGCATCAGGTACAACATACATGGATGACACAACATATGCAGATGCATTAGAAATCATTGCTAAATATAAAATTAGATGGAAAATGCCTGATGAAGTTTTAACACTTTTAGAAAATAGAATGAATGAGAAAAAAATAGAGACTCCAAAAAAAGCTAGAATTGAAAATTATGTAATTGCAAATAACGATAATTGTTTGAATGAAATGAAAGAGAAAGCAGAAAAAATGGGATATACAGTTGATGTAATGCATCTTTTTGGAGACATTAAAGAAGCAGTTACAAAAATGCTTGAAAAAATTTCAGAGAGTGAAAAGACATGTATTATTTTTGGAGGAGAAACAACAGTCAAAGTTCTTGGAAAAGGAATGGGGGGAAGAAATCAAGAATTGGTTTTAAGATTATTAAAGAACACACAGAAAATGAAAAAAATTGTAATTTCATCTGCAGGAACTGATGGAGTGGATGGTAATTCAGTTTTTGCAGGAGCAATCACAGAGAATGTGAAAGTAGATTTAGATTTAATGAAAGAATTTCTCAAAAATAGTGATTCAGGAAGATTCTTTCAAAAACAAAAAGGAAACATCAAAACAAATCCAACACACACAAATCTAATGGATATAGGCGTAATTTTGAAGTAATTTTCAAGGATTTAGACGTAAAATATCAGTGTGATAATGCACGATCTGTTTTAATATAATAATGACGTATTTGATATAGAAAAACCCATGCTAGAAAAACAATTCAACCCAGAAATGCTATACAATAGAATAGTTCATTTCTATATTGACAAAAAAGGATTTTCAAAAGACAAAGCAAATGAAATTGCCCAAACAGTGGTTCAAAAAGAAGCTCAGCGGAGAATTTGTAAGAACGAAAAATGTAAGCACTTCTCCCATGACCACATTAGAAATTTAGAATCATGTCTGGCAAATAATTGTGAATGTGACAAATTTACTAAGTAAAAGCATCCAATGAATTTTCCAGTAAGGGTTGTGCGTTAATTCCTCTTTTCCGCAAGTCCTCAGCAAATTCATCTACAAATCCATGTATTGTGTATACTTGTTCAGCTTCAGATTGCACAACCATCTGGATTAACTCATTGTAATCACAGTGATCACTTATTGGAATTGAATAATCAGTTCTTCGTCCAAAAGAATATTTTATCGATTGTGCCCATCCACTAAATCCAATCGTTACAGCACCATATTTTGATTTCATATCTTGAACAAATTTATTTTTGCTAGACATCAACGGTGCAACCATAACCCAAGGTTTTTTTTCAAGTAAACCATTTTTTTCAGCCTCAGTATGCCCAATTCCATTATTTAGAGATACACCAAATTTTTGATGTAGTGTATTCATATCTTTTACAGAATCATGAAGATATAGTGGACCCCAGTGACCAAAGAATTGCGTAATGGTTTGGGCTTTACCTAATTGATAACCCATTAAAATTACTGGAACTCCCTTTCCATAAAGTTCAGAAATTAATTCATTTACTTGTTTTAGAGTATCCTCAAGTTTAGGAAAAACAAATTCAGGTAGACCAAAGGTGCATTCAGTGATCAGCGTTTTACATTTTGGGATTTTAGCTCCTTTGAGAAATCCACGATCTCTAGTACAAACATCACCAGTATAGAAGATATCATCAAAAAGCAATCCTTTTGCACCTAAAATATGACCGCTGTCAATTAGAGAGAAATTATCAAGTGATTCTACGTGGTTTTCCATCTTAAATCCTCGTAGATTAGCTATTTCATTAGTCTCAATAGAAGATAGAATGGTTCCACCATTTTTTGATGGAAGATGATCAGAATGCGCATGAGATACAAAATTGACTCCATTAACGTCACTGTTTTTCGGATCCAAGTAAACTCGTTTGTCATCAACATCACACAGGATTCCATTTTTTGTCATCCTGACTTTACTAGGCAATGAAAATAAAATTATCTGGATTTGATATAAATTGCAGGTTTGATTTACTATTGACTAGTTGCTAAATCTAGGAATTCTAATTTCAGGTCGCGGGAGCAATATGGAATCCATCCTAAAGGCAATTAAGAAAAAAAAGATTCCAATTAATCCAGCAATAGTGATTTCCAATAAACAGGATGCCAAAGGTCTAAAAATTGCCGAAAAGTTAGGAGTCAAAATTGAAGTAGTTGAAAGTAAAGGCTTCAAAGGAAGTCGGGCAGAGTATGATAAAGAAATTATCACCATCCTAACAAAATACGGCGTTACACCAAAAAATGGCCTTGTATGTCTTGCAGGATTTATGAGAATCATAAGTCCAGAATTTGTAAAAAAATACAAAAACAGAATAATCAACATTCATCCAGCTTTGCTTCCAGCATTTCCAGGATTAAATTCTCAAAAACAGGCCTTGGAATATGGAGCTAAAGTATCAGGATGTTCAGTTCATTTTGTAGATTCAGGAATGGATACAGGTGCAGTAATTATCCAAGCAATAGTCAAAGTAAACGAGAAAGATACAGAAGAATCATTATCTAAAAGAATTCTAAAAGAGGAACATAGAATTTATCCAGAAGCAGTTAATCTTTTTGCTAGAAAAAAAATTAAAGTTTCAGGCAGAAGGACAATAATTAGTTAAGAATCAGGACCGCCAAAGAAATACAAAACTTTGAGTTTCTTTGTATTCCCATGGAAAAAATGCTTTACATCTTTTGCGACAAAAAATAATTTATCTTTAGATACTTTGTAATCCTTATCTTTAATTTTCAAAAATCCATTACCTGAAATAATATAGTATACCTCATCACTACCATGAGGGGTTTGAGTATCTTCTTCCCCAGGTTTGAGGACTAAGACTCCAGCAGCTAAACTATCCTTATTGATAAAAGTCTGAAAGTAAGATGTATCATTTTTTATTTTTTCTAGATATGTATCTAAATCATACTCTAGCTTCAATGTCACTCAGCAGCTACTGTGTATGTTTTTCTTTGTGGATCAGCACTCATGAAAGAATGTCCGGCTGGATGAATTTTTTCATGCTCAGGACTCTGGTGCATTTTGACAAAGGTCTCCTTGCTTTCATGCTCTACAAGAATTCTATAACTGCCATCAGATGATTTTAGGAATTTTCTCGAGATAAATCCAGGAAAGTTGCACAGCACTTTGTTTGATTCGGCAAACCAACTTTTGAAGTCCTCTTCAGCGCCATCTTTCAGTTGGACATCTGCAATCATTACAAACATGACATGACTGGAAAAGTAGCCACTTAATTTCTTTTCCCTGATTTTCATCTCAGAATTCCAAGGATTAAATATCTACAAATCAAAAAGCAGTTCATGGTAGGGGTCAGAATAGATGGCAAAATCATCGCCCAGTCAGTAAAAGACAGGGTCAAAAAAGCAGCAGAAGAGCTGAAAAAGCAAGGCATCGCCCCTTGTTTGGCCACAGTGCTGATTGGAGACAATCCAGCTTCTGCCACATATGTAAAAAACAAGCACCTGGCATGCGAAGAGGTGGGAATTGCAACAAAAGACCACAAACTTGATTCAAACATAACACAGTCAGAACTGGCCAAAATCATTGACGAACTAAATGCAGACAAATCAGTCCACGGCATCCTAGTCCAATTGCCATTGCCAAAGCATCTTGATGAATTTGCAATAATATCAAGAATATCACCGCTAAAAGATGTGGACGGCCTGACTCCACACAATGCGGGATTGCTCGCCATGAAAAAAGCGGTACTTGTTGCATGCACGCCGTCAGGCGTAATGGAGATGTTTGATTATCACGGAATTGATCTGGAAGGAAAAAATGTCGTATTGATTAACAGAAGTAATTTGGTAGGAAAGCCGCTGTATCACCTGCTGTTAGAAAAAAACGCCACTGTTTTGACATGCCACTCTAAAACTAAAAATTTAACTAGATTATGCCAGGACGCAGACATCATCATCACTGCAGTGGGGGACAGAAACAAATTCACATTAACATCAGATATGATCAAAGAGGGGGCAATCGTGATAGACGTTGCAATTTCAAGATTTCAAGAAAAACTAGTTGGAGATTCAGACTATGACAGCATAATTAAGAAGGCATCATTTGCAACACCGGTTCCAGGAGGAGTTGGACCAATGACAGTTGCAATGCTGTTAAAAAACACAATCACAGCGGCATCACTGGGTAGTCAAATTGGATAAAAACTCCGAAAAAGAATCATTACGAAATCGTCTTTTGGAGACAAGGGACAACACGTCTCATGATTTGTTAAAAATTGCAAGTGGAAACATTCAGAAAAAATTAAAGAAAATTTATGCGTTCAATGATGCACAAAAAATCGGGGCATACTATCCGATAGGAAGCGAGATATTCACCCAAGACATAATTCAAGAGCTGCTCAGCGAAGACAAGGAAGTCTTTTTGCCAAAAGTTGTAGGGGACCGCATGGAATTTAGGAAAATTGTCAGTTTTTCAAGCCTGGAACGAGGCAGTTTCGACATCATGGAGCCCAAAGACGACTGTCCGACAGATAACAACCTGGACGTAATTTTAGTGCCAACTGTAGGGATAGATTTTACCGGAGTCAGATTAGGATACGGCCACGGGTTCTATGACAAGTTCTTGGCAGAAAACAAGGTTACAACAATATCCCTCACATTAGAAAAACAGATCATCAAAAAAATTCCAAAATCAGAACACGATGTAGCGATGGATTGGATTGTTACGGAAGATAAAACGATACAGACTCAGAGATAAGAAAGGCCTTTTTTGCCAATATCGGTTCTGTTATATTTCTGAGACCAACTGATTTTCTCAATTGCAGCATATGCATTTGCAATTGCAGATTCCAAACTATCACCCAACGCAGTTACACCCAATACACGTCCGCCATTTGAAAGAATCTTTTCTCCGGATTTTTTTGTTCCGGCATGAAAGACAATTGCCCCATTGGAAATAGAATCAAATCCAGTTATCTCATCATCTTTAGAATAAGATTCAGGATACCCGTTTGATGCCAACACAACACACACTGCGGATTGCAGTTTCCAAGAAGCAGGAGGCAGTGAAGACAAAGTTCCATCAACACTAGATATAAGATAATCATACAGATCGAAATCCATCCTCATCACAATCGGCTGGCATTCAGGATCGCCCATTCTAACATTGTATTCTAAAACAAACGGCTTTCCATCCCTAATCATTATACCAGCATACAGAAATCCCTTGAAAACAATTCCCTCATTTTTCATAGCGCGGATTGTTTTTTCAATAATTTCTTCCTGGATTGTTTTAGCCAAGTCATCGTCAATGATTGCAGTAGGGGAATATGCACCCATTCCGCCAGTATTTGGCCCCTCGTCATTATCAAAAATTCTCTTGTGATCTTGACTGGTAGCCATTGGTATGGCAACATCCCCGTCAGAAAGGGCGATGTATGATGCCTCAATTCCATCAATCCTTTCCTCAACAATTATCCTGTTTCCGGCATCACCAAACGTCTTTTTTACCAAAATTGTTTCAATCGCAGATATTGCCTCGTCGTTACTGTTGCATACAATGACGCCTTTTCCCGCGGCAAGCCCGTCAGCCTTTACAACTACGTTGTAATCAAGAGATTCCACATATTCCTGAGCTTTCTGAGCGTCGTCAAATATTTCAAAACGGGCAGACGGAATTTCGTTTCGCTTCATGAAATATTTTGACCATATCTTACTTGATTCA
>JABMOR010000064.1 GCA_013203245.1 Candidatus Nitrosopumilus sp. | reverse complement strand
ATTCACATAGCCATACCTCATAAACAATATTTGAGGGTTGGTGTGGGCGCAGATTTAATTAAACGAGATGATATTTTTTGATATGAAAAAGGAACTCTCCTTTGCGTTAAACTATGCATTAAACAAGGGATTTCAGATTCATCCTGATGCTTTTAAAATATTAGAAAATGTGGATGTTAAAAAATTAGAGAAGATCATTAAAGAAATAGTAAGGGAGAAGACAAGACAAAAATTATTTCAGATTAACCAAGATGATTTAGAAACATATCTTGGAATTAAAGAAGATTTATCATTACAAAGTGAAGTCAAAATATTATCAGACCCAACTAGTAAAATTACATCTGGAGAGGGAGTCAAAGGGTATAATGCCTTGTTTTCTAGTCGTTTTACCAAACTTAAACGAATTATTTCTGATAGACCAGAATCAAAACTTCTCAAATCTGCAGCATCTCTAAAAAATACAAAAATTGATGATGACTTGTATGTATGTGGATTAGTCACTGTTAGAAATTCTGAGAGAAACATCACAAAGATAGTTCTAGAGGATCCTTCAGGCTCGTTTGAAGGTATAATTTTTGATGAGGAATTGAAAAAAACCGCTGGAACTCTACTAATGGATCAATTTGTTATGGCAAGGGTAGGTTCTGCTAAAAACTCAGGATATATCATCAAGGATTTGATTTTTCCAGATATTCCAGATCAAGCAAAAAACAAGTCAGAAAGTGACGCATATGCAGTCTTTCTATCTGATTTGCATATTGGAAGTAAATACTTCATGGAAGAGGAGTTTTCAGATTTTGTATCATGGATATCTAGTCCAGACCCAGTTGCAAGAAAAATTCGATTTGTCCTAATTGGTGGAGATATAGTAGATGGTGTTGGAATATACCCAAATCAAAATAAAGAATTAGTTTGCCAGACAATACAAGAGCAATTAAAAAAAGCAGAGGATTTAATTGACAAAATCCCCATAAATGTGAAAATCATCATAATGCCAGGAAACCATGATCCTGGTAGAAGAGCATTACCGCAACCAGCTATTCCTAAAAAATACAATTCTGGGTTATGGGAGAGGGAAAATGTAATAATGGTTGGCAATCCAGCTGTAGTCTCATTAAATGGAGTTATCGTGTCAATGTTTCATGGACAAAGTATAGATGATATTGTAAAGACCACACCTGGTCTTAGTTATGATAGGCCTACTAATGTTATGAAACATCTTCTCAAAGCAAGACATCTTAGTCCAATTTATGGTAGTCAGACGCCAATTGCGCCTGAAATGGAGGATCTTTTGGTAATTCAAGACATTCCAGATATTTTTCATGTAGGTCATGTTCATAGAGCCCAATTAGATATGTACAAAGGAATCTTGTTGGTAAATTCTGGTTCTTGGCAAAAACAGACGCCTTTTCAAGCAAGTGTTGGAATGACTCCAAATCCAGGTATTGCTATAATTGTTAATTTAAAGACTCTCCAAGTCTTCCATGAAAATTATAGTTCAAACTTAGATAATGTCTTGCAAACTTAGATCATCTTTGAATGTCTTTTTTATCATTTCAGATGATATTGTAAGTTTGTATTTTTTTGTCCTACCATGAATTCCTTGATGGATTAATCTTCCAGATATTAATCCGGATAATTCGATTTCACTAAGCATTTGTGTGATTCTTCTTTGAGTAAGTTCATCTTTCCCAACTGTTTTGCAGAGGTTTTTGTAAGAAGAGTAAATCTCACCAGTAGAAGAACCATTTGCCTTCATTATTGCAATAAGGACCAATTTTTCATGAAGTGGGAATGATTTGAGAGATTTTTCTTCTTTGTTTTCTTCCATTTTTTGAGTGGCTTCTCTAACATGCTCAGCTGTAACTTTGTCTGATTGTTGTCGCTCAGCAAGTTCTCCTGCTACCCGAAGTAAATCAATTGCTCGTCGAGCATCTCCATGTTCTCCTCCAGCAAGAGCAGCAATGAGATTTAGGGCTGGTTCTTCCACTGAATTTTCAATAAATGATTCAATAATTCGCTCTTCAAGTATTTTTTTAATCTGTTCAACATCATAATTGGTAAAGACAACCTCTTCTTCTCCTAGACTACTAATTACTCTGGGATCTAGTTTTTCTTTGAATGTTAGATCATTTGAAATTCCGACCAAAGTTAATGAGCCTTGAGTAAGACGCTCGTTTGCCCTAGTTAGTTGGTATAGAATGTCCTTTCCTGTTTTTGCAACTAATTGGGCTAGATAATCAATTTCGTCAATTACGAAAATTGCGTTAAGTTTTCCCTCATCAATTTTGGTAAGAAGTCTCTTGAATACCTCACTAATAGCAAGTCCAGTCGTGGGTAATTCTTTCTCATTTAGGTCTAATTGCCTGCCTAAACTGACTAATAATCCATATAATGTTGTCTCTTCTTTTGAATTAGAATATACTAGTTTAATTGGAAATTTTGATTTCTCAACTCTTTCTTGAATTTTAAATAACACTTTTTTTACTACTAGAGTTTTACCAGTTCCAGGTTTTCCATATACTAAAAGATTTGATGGTCTTGATTGTTTTAGAATTGGTAATAGAGATTGTGTAACTTGTTCTTGTTCAGATTTTCTATGTAAAATAATATCTGGAATATATGTAAAATGAAGAATATTACGATTTTTAATAATTGATTTTCCAGTTTCAGCTGCATTAAGTAAGTCATCTATTGGATCAGACATACTCACACACCTTCATTTCTTCTCAACACTAACACAACTATATCTGAATTAAGAGAGTATAGTATAGAATAGTAATTGTAGTTTAGTTTGTAATGAATTATTTTTAGTTAGTTTTAGATTTTCTATTAAAAAAAAGTAAAGAAAAAGATAGAGTGGAAATATTGGTGTGTGGGTTTAATCCTAAATTAGGTATGAGTTAACAAAATTGTTAATTTGGTGTTAAGAAATATCTTAAAAAACCCATTTTGACCCCTTTATTTCCATTCCAGGCGTTAAGATAGATGTTAACATTGTGAATATCTCAAATTTACCCTCTTATTTCCACTCCAGGCACAAAAATATCTCTATTTAGGGGGCTAATTGAAGATTAGTTGTTAATAACAAAAAATAGTCTAGGCATGGCCTAGGCAGTCAATGTTAACAAACTACTTAGTTAACAAATATTCTGGGATCATTTCAACTGTTAACATCTAATCAATTAGATCTCAAAGATGGCTAAAAAACGTATTAGAATAGATATGGAAGACTCTGATGGTGCACGATATGACATCAAAGTAGAGGGTAATGTTACTAGAGATAAAATTCTTAAAATATTTGAAATGATGGATTTAATGAATATTGAAGAAGAACAAGTACCAATAAACATGGATTCAGTAGGTTCTAAAATTTGGAATATTGTTGATAAATTCTTCCCAATGGGCAAATTCACTTCAACAAATATTCTTGAGAAATATGAGGATGAATATAATGAACCTGTGAAACTTAGTATTATTTCCACATACTTATCACGATTTGCTACAAAAGGTAGGGTAAATAGGATTAGAACTGGCCGAGAATGGACATATCAATCCATCAAAATAGCCCAAAAACAACAACCATTAATTAAGAAATAGTTACTTTTCTTACCAATAATCGATCTTTTCCAAGAATTATTT
>JABMOR010000063.1 GCA_013203245.1 Candidatus Nitrosopumilus sp. | reverse complement strand
GTATAATTTTTTGAATGGTTTATTTATCAACCACAATCTGTTAGAATCATGGCGATAGAAAAATGGCTTGCAGTAACTGCTGTTGGTCTATTTGCAATGTTTGCTGGTGAAATGATTTCAATTTATTATTTTATGACTGATATTCCTGATGAACTAGAATTTGTAATTAAGTTTGATCCTGATCCAAAAATATTCCAATTCATTTCTATTGGCGTTGCACCAGCTGGAATTCTATCGGCGGTTCCTTTTATTATGACAAGAAATTATGGTTCAAAACCAATAGGTGGGCTGATTATTGTAGGCGGTATTATTTTGTTAGTGGGTATGCTTGTATCTCATTCGTTCATCAATAATATCGATGATGTGTATCTTACCGATGTTGTAAAATTTACACCTCTATTGTTTATGGTTTTGTCTTTTCCTGTAATGGTAGTTGGGGCTTATTTGGCAAAACCAAAAAAGAAACGTCCAAAAAAAGAATTCTTTTAGATATTATCAAATCTTAATTCGTTAGCTACTTGTTTGAAACCTAATTTTTCATAAAATGGCTTAACATCCTCAGTACAGTTTAGAATTGTTTTGTAGCAGCCACGTTTTTTTGCAATTTCAATAAGATAAATCATGATTTTTTCACCTATTTTTTGACCTTGAAATTCTTTATTGACTACTACATCTTCAATATGTCCCACTAATCCTCCATCATGAATGAATTTTGATTCTATGATAAGCGTTGTAGATCCTACAATTTTGCCATCTAATTCTGCAACGGCTATAATGTGATCTGGATTAATGTTGATTTTCTCAAAAATTGATTCCGCTTTGGATTTTTCGATATTGCTTGCCGGCTTTAATGAATCCAAAGATTTGAGAAATCCGTTCCAGATGTCTTCTTTTTTTAATTCTCTAATTATTGGTTCACTCATTTTTATTTTCAGATCTTCCCAAGTTTTTGAATGTGCTCTTGATATGCTTTTTTGTATGATGCTTTGTTACCTATGTCTGTAAATCCTTTTTTTGTAATGAAACTGTTGATTATTTTTTTCCTATTCATGGCTTTCTTAATTAGATCGTCCATTCCATATGGTTTATTTTTTGGAATTAAACTGAAAACATCTGGTTCCATAACATAACACCCCATGTTCACATTTGCTTTGATCTCTGGTTTTTCATTCCAACGTAGCACTTTACCTGTTTTTGAAATATCTATAACTCCGTAAGCTAAATTTGTTTTGTATTCATTTAGACTCATGGTAACAAATGCTTTTTTCTCTTTATGTTGTTTTATCATATTTCTAAGACTAAAATCAAAAATTGAATCTCCATACATACAAACAAAAGTATCATCGATAAATTGCTCTGCAGTTTTCAGTTGACCTGCAGTTGCCAGCGGTTTATTTGATATTGCATATTCTATATTTACTCCGAATTTCTTCCCATCTTCAAAATAATCTTCAATTGTCTTTCTAAGATAACTTACACACAAAACTATTGATTTTATTCCATTTTTCTTTGCCCAATCAATAAGATGTTCTAGAATTGGTTTTTCACCTAATGGCAACATTGGTTTTGGCAGAAATGTGGTGTATGGTAGTAGTCTTTTCCCTAATCCACCAGCTAAAATTACTGCCTTCACAAATCCTATTTGAGATATGACTATTTATGTTCAAGGATGATTTTAGACTAGAATCATCTTATACAATTTTCAATAATTTATTCAATATACTTTTTGGTGTATCTCCAAAAATTATGATCATGGGCTCTTTGCCAAAATCTCCTTTGTGAAAAATTATATCTGGAGGTACTTGTAAATTTTTAATTGCATTTTTAATTCCCCATCCTACAGTTGAACCTTTATTTTTTATGTTATTTGGTTCATTAGTTCTATCATAACTTGAGACTGTTAATTTGGATTTTTTTATTTTAGATGTGCTTGAATTTTGATATTTTATATTTATTGCAGAACAAATTTTTGGAAATTTTTTATTTACTACAAGCAATGCCGTTGCAACATGTTTTGAACCTCCATATGTTAGATTCCCTGCAACAATGACTTTTTCCCCTGCCTTTACTATTCTTCCAGATATTCCTAGAATATCTTTTATTGATTTTGGTTTTTGTTTAGAATATACAAAATTTGTTTGACACTCTGGAATATTTTTATAAATATTTTTTATTTCTACAAATTCATTAATTGCACGTGATAATTCTAAATTGATTTTATCTTGATTTTGAATATTTGTAATCATAATTCCATTTCCAACTTTTTTTGCATTTTTAATCGAATTGTAAGTAAATTCTTTTGCAAATTTTACTGATTCATGTATTGTTTTGCTACTTGAAATTGCAAATATCATGGCTGCTGAATAATCACACCCACTTCCATGGTTAGTATTGACAATTTTATCTCCTGAAATCCAATATTCTGTGTCTTTTTCTAAAACAAAATCCACTATTTTGTTATTTTTTCCTTCGATTCCAGTAATGACTACATTCCTAGCTCCAATTTTTTGAATAATTTTCGCAGTTTTTTCTATGGTGTTTTTTGAATTTACTTTAGTTTTTGATAATATTTCAGCCTCAAATTTATTTGGAGTGATAACTGTTGCAAGTGGAATTATGTATTTTTTAAAATCAGCCATTGCTGATTTTTCTATCAAAGATCCACCTGTTGTTGATTTAATTACTGGATCTACAACTATTGGAATTTTCAATTTTTTCAATTGCTGATACAACGTTTTAATTATTTCAGAATTATACACCATTCCAATTTTTATTCCATCAATTTTAAAATCAGAGAATACTGACTCTAGTTGATTTTTTAGAATTTTTTTTGATACGGGTTCAATCATTCCAAAACTTGTTGTATTCTGACCTGTAATTGCTGTGATTACTGTTAATGCATGTGTATTAAATTCTGAAAATACTTTAACATCACTTTGAATTCCTGCACCTGATGAAGGATCAGATCCTCCAATAGAAAGTAAATTCATTATATCTTCTTGATTCCTAGTACTAATCTGCTTTTCTTTTTTGGTGTCTGTTTTGTAATATCTCTTTTATATTTGAACTATATCCTTTGCATTGATGACAAAAATACCATTGGTCGATGACACTGTACCTGAAATTTTACAGTGCACTACTTGCTTATTGCCAATGCAATATCAAACCATTAAAGATGGTAAGTTTTTGTGGCAATGTTTCAAATGTGCAAAACAATATCTTATCTCTAAAAATACGGATGATGATATAGAGGAGAGTTGGAGTCCTCCGAGATAATGAGTTCTTCTGAGGTAGATTTGGTTAAATCTGAAAATCTAAAACTTCGAAATTACATTTCTTTACTTTATGCTGAAATTGAATTATCTCAACGTCTCAATGAAATTAAACAAAACTTTACAAATCCACTTGATTCTGAGCGTATTACTAAGCCTATTTCAGATAGAATTTCTCAAATAATATATGAAAAATCTGTTTTAGAAAATGATTTAAAATTAACCTAAATAATTATTATGATGTTTGAGTGACGCAATCAAAAGAACAAAATTCCTCTTTCATGCTAAAAAATTCTCTACCACAATGTCTGCATTCTCGACTTGTTCTCATGTAATCTATATCACATTTATCGCATAAAAGATCGATTACATTTCCTAATATAGTGCTAAAAAATATTTTTGCGATCAGTGTTTTTATGTTTTTCACAATTGTTTAAATCAGGTAAAACCGTAGATTACTTTATGGCTACTCAAATGACTTCTGCTCGACGTGGTGTTGCAACTGATGAAATGAAACAAGTTGCAAAAGACGAGGACGTATCACTTGAATGGCTACTTCCTAAAATTGCAAAGGGGTCAATAATTATCCCAAGTAATAATGTGAGACCTCAAAAAATCCATAATGTAGGAATTGGCAAAGGTTTGAAAACTAAAGTCAATGTAAACATTGGCACTTCTACATTAAATGTAAACATTGAGGAAGAAGTTGAAAAAGCAAAAGTAGCAATAAAATATCATGCAGATACCATAATGGATCTTAGCGATGGCGGAGATGTTAAAAAAATTCGTCGGACGCTGATGGATGCTGCACCAATTACTTTTGGAACTGTTCCAATTTACGAGGCTTACAACTATGGTATTGAAGTTCACAAAAATCCTTTGAATTTAACTGAAGATGATTACATTAAGGCATTTGAAAATAATGCAAAAGATGGTGTTGATTATACTACTGTTCACTGTGGCATTACAAAAGATATTGCAAAAAGAATTCTCAAAGTGCAAAGATATGGTGGTGTTGTAAGTAAGGGTGGAACCATTACTGCTGCATGGATGTTAAAACATGATAAGGAAAATCCTTACATTACTCATTATGATTACATGATGGAAATTGCCAAAAAATATGATGTAACATTTAGCCTCGGAGATGCACTAAGACCAGGCTCAATTTTAGATTCCCATGATGAATTACAAGTTCAAGAAATGATTAACATCTCTCGATTAACAAAACGTGCACATGAACATGATATTCAAGTGATGGTAGAAGGACCTGGACACGTTCCACTAAATGAAGTCGCTGCAAATGTTAGATTGGCAAAAGCGCTAATTGGCGATGTTCCGTATTATGTTCTAGGCCCACTGGTTACTGATATTGCATCAGGACATGATCATATTGCAAGTGCAATTGGTGCAGCTATCTCTGCAAGTGAAGGGGTAGATCTTTTATGTTATCTTACGCCATCTGAACATCTGGCATTACCTAATGCAGAAGAAGTAAAGGCTGGATTAATTGCATATAGAATTGCAGCTCATGCAGGAGATCTTGTAAAGATTCGTGACAAGGTAATCAAATGGGATATGCAAATGACTGAAGCTAGACGAACTTTAGATTGGGAAAAACAAATTGCATTATCTATTGATCCTGAGGAGGCAGCAAGAATTCATACCAGAACCGGACAACATGTTGGTAATAATGTGCCTTGTACTATGTGTGGTGGTGCATGTGTCTATATGATGTTGCCACAACAGAAAAAATACGATAAAACTAATGAAAATTTACAACAAGTTGAATAATACTTTTT
>JABMOR010000062.1 GCA_013203245.1 Candidatus Nitrosopumilus sp. | reverse complement strand
GGTTGGAAAGGTTAAGTCCTTTTTGATGAATTGACAATTGAGGGGATTAAGTGTAGAAACTTTGCTTACAAGCCCTTAGCAGTTGTGGAGTACGTAAACATTGGTCAATCAGATATAGTTGAAATCACAGATGCTACTGTCAAAAGACTGATTGGGAAGATCGCAAGCTAAAAAATTTCGATCTAAAATTTGATTAAAAAAACGTAAGAAGGTTTTTTATCTAAATTAAGAAAGAAGATCAGAAATGAGTTTTCAAGTTAAAGAACCAATTTTAGTAATAGGATTAGGTGGCGTAGGCTCAAAATTGGCAATCAAAGCAAAAGATGCCCTAAACTCAGATTGTCTAATAATTAGTAACGATAAGAACGATTTTTCATCAGAGAATCCATCTGTTCATGTTTCAACTGATTCAGTGGTAAACCCATCTGTTCAATTAATCAGAGGCTCAACTTACAAAGTTGCAGATGAGATAAAATCAAAAATTTCAAATTATTCTACAGTGATCTTAATGAGTAATTTAGCAGGTAAAGCAGGCTCAGCCATTGCTCCTGTAGTTTCAGAGATGTGTAAAGAGGCAGATGCAGGATTAGTATCCTTTGCAATTATGCCTTTCAAATATGAAAAAGATAGAATTTTCAATTCAGGAGTGTCTCTAAAAAGAGTAAGAGAGAACTCTCAATGCACCATAGTGCTTGATAATGACTCATTACTTGAAAGTAATCCAGATTTGAATCCAAAAGCATGCTATGATATTGCAAATTCTGCAATGATGCACGTTGTTAATTCACTTGGCTCATCAGAAATATCTAATGAGACAAACATTCTCACAACTAGCAAAGATGGTCAGCATATTGAAGATTCACTAAGGGATTCACTCAAAATGCTATACGGCAACGCACCACCAAATTCTGTTAAACGTTCAATGTTGTATGTAGTTGGAGGAAGCAATATTCCGGTAGGAGTCATCAACTCAATTACAAATCTTACAGCAGGAATTGTTAATGAAAGTAATTCACAGATTGACATGACTTCAAATTCTGATAATTCCAAAGTCGTGATGCTATCATCAATTCAAGGAATGACAAAGTTTGATAATTATGATCCTTTAGGAATGATTCCACAGGAAAATACTCTAGATTGGTCAACACCAGATTGCAGTATTGATTGTGAACTAGACTTGTACCAATTAGAATAAACTGATTTTTTAAAATTATAATTTTTTGAAAAGAATTAATCTTTCTTTGGTGCATCAGTCTTTGGTGCATCAGTCTTTGGTGCATCAGTCTTTGGTGCATCAGTCTTTGGTGCATCTGCTTTATCAGAAACTTTTTCACTTTCTTTTTTAGAAGCAATAGATTCTGCTTCTTCATCATATTTTGAAACTAGAATATAGCCTTCGTCTGTTTTACTCATTCTTACTCTAACTTTTCTTGGAGGATTTCTAACGCCTCTTACCCACATAGCACGAGCTAATTCTTCATCTATTTTGATTGTTTCAACTTTCATGTGATGTCGAGCAAATTCTCTAATCATGTTAATTGCTCTAACAGCTCTATGTTGTGATTGTGAAATCCTTACTTTACCAAGAGGAATTGTATAAACACGTTCTAATTCTTGAGACATCTATCCGACCTCCACATCAGTTGATCTCCAAGCTCTACGCTTTGGATTAGTTCTGACAGTTCTATTAGTTTTGAGAATAATCCATGCGGGTACTGCTGATGTCTGTCTAGTCTTTTTGAGTAGACGGATTTTCCTTGGAGAGGACTTACGTGCAGCCATAGATTGTCAGGCACGAAGAGCTCTTTTTAAATGAATCTCAGGATTTTAGGCAATCTTGAATTTGTTTTAGTATTCTTGCAGAAGCTCCCCACACAATTTGATTTTGATATTCAAAAGTATACATTTCTTGAATTAGATTATGAGATGGATCAGGATCCTTTGCCTGAGTTTTTAAAAATGAGTTTAAAGGAATATGAAAAATTTTTTCCACTTCGGCGTTTGCTGAAAGTGTAGGAATTTGATTTATTACAGAAATGAACGGTAAAATCAAAAAACCTGAATTCAGTGTTACAACTGGTTCTAGCTGTCCAATCACTTGTTCTTTAGAAATGGTTAGCCCTATTTCCTCACTTGTTTCACGTAAAGCAGTTTCTAAAAGATCTGAATCATCAGAATCTAATTTTCCACCAGGGAATGAAATCTCACCTGCATGAAAATTCATATGTTTTGGTTTTTCAGTCATTACAACAATTGGCTCCTTACCATAAATTACTACAAGTATTGATGCCAGACGATATTTTCCATCAGTTTCAATTTTAGAATTAATAGGAGTTGAAAGATTGGATTTTAAATCATCTAGGAGCATCGTAATTCTTTCCTATCATTCCAAATAGGTATTGGTATTCAAAGGTTTTAACCAAGGATTGAAGAATTAAAAATATGACAATCAGGTATGAAGCTAATCCACCCAAGATTCTACCCGATATAGATACAAATGAATCAATTAAAAAATTTATAGATAAAATAAAAATCATTTCAAAAAAATGCGATGCAGTTCACTTGACTGAAAATGTGTTAGGGTTTCAAAGAGTTTCACCAATTGAAGTTGGTAAAATCATCAAGCAGGAAATTCCAGATTTACCAATTACGGTTAGTCTTAGAGTTAGAGACAAGAGTGAAAATGAAATTTCAGAATTTGTAGATAATTGTATTTCAATTGGATTTTCAGGAATTCTGATATTAATGGGTGATGCTTCACAAACGGGAAAAATAGATTCAGGTCAGATTCCAAGTTTAACAGTTAAGAGATTAAAAGAGCAAGGAGTGGATTCAAAAATTGAGCTGTATCTTTCAATATCAAACAAGCCAAATTTTTCCAAAATTGGAAAGAAACTAGATGCAAAGCCAAAAGG
>JABMOR010000061.1 GCA_013203245.1 Candidatus Nitrosopumilus sp. | reverse complement strand
GTCATCTGAAATATTTTTTGATGCTAAACTCATTATTATATCTGTAAAATACTAGTCTGGTGTTGGATAAAAATGCTGAGCAAATTATAGATAATGATTTAACACAAATTCAAATTAAATTTGAACAAAATAATCCAAACATTGTTTTATGTTCAAAACCTTTTCACAAAGTAGAATTTCTTGATAGACTGATCAATTCAACTGAAGATCCAATAATTTTCATTGATATGGATTTACTTTATACTGGATATGTCCAATCTGGAATGATTCAGAAAAAAGAAAATCTAGTAATTTTTTGCCCAAATAAAACAAATTGGAAAGAAAAAATTTCAGAAATTATTTCCAATATATCAAAGGAAAGATTTTTGGTAATTATAGATTCATTTAATGGATTGTATAATTTGTTTGATGAATTAGAATCTGCCATATTCATTAATTCATGTCTAATGCTACTCTCATCAATTGGAAATCAAACCAAATCATCAGTTGTGATTACTGGAATGGCACGAAGAAAAGAAAATAATAATTGGGTTCTATCGCCAGGAGGAAAACATATCATCAAATCAGAAAAAACTGGCGTTTATTTTCTTAAAAAAATGGGAAATAATTTGATTATTGATACATTGAATAAAACAGATGGAAATGCAGAATGAATAATATGATCATTAGATCTTTATTCTAGCGATCAAAAATTGAAACGCCGTTATAAAATATCAAACGCCGTTATAAGACGATATTTTTAGGCAAATTATATTAATACCAAATCAGAAAATAATTTTGTTATGCCAGTAGGAATAATTCCAGACATCAGCGAACAAATGTGTATCGGATGCGCACTATGTGTAGAAATCTGTACCACACTTGGACCAGATGTCTTAAGAGTAAAACCAGTTGAAGGCTGGAAGAGAGGTAAAGCATTTGTCTTCTACCCAGAAAGATGTATTTCTGATGGTGCATGCATTGGTGTATGCCCAACAAAAGCAATCTTTTGGATGCGACCAATGGACTTTACTGTTGGACAACCAGTTCCACTCTACAAGAACTCAGTCTTCGTCAAAGGTTGGACTGAATTAATCGATTAGATTAATTCAACAATTTTTAATTTCTTTTTATTATTTTAGATTTTTACAGTGGCTGATGTTTCATCTTTAATTTTAGGCTTTTTATTTAACCATGCAAATGCAATGATGAACATTACAGCTGGAACAAGAATAATGAATAGCATTAATTCGTAATAGGTTGTCAGTCTTTGAGCTGGATTTGGATGATAAATTGCATGAGATGTTTTTTCAGGATTATCATAAACTGCAGCAGTAAAATCAACAGAACGTTGTTCTTTATTTTTAACATCACCACCTACGGTAACGCTCGCCTCAGCAAAAACGGAAGGTGAATGAATTCCTTCTATCCTTACTATAATAGATCCTGAATCACTAAAAACAAAATTTCTGTAATCTCCTCCAATCTGACTTAGTCCTTCATCTCTAAAAATTTCTTGTCCATTTTGAAACATTATAAAATTATATTTCATTTGTGCAAGATTAGAGTTTGTTTGTGGATCATAGAATTGATAAACAAATTGGATTTTCTCATGAGTTTTAATTACTGGTGGATCCCATGATAAATTAACTTCTATGCTTCTATCTGGAGTATATTGTAGTAAAGGAAATTCTAATTTTCTACCGGTGGCATCATGTGGATAATCAGGAATTTGTTTTTCAACAATTAAAATTCCTTCCATCCATGGATGAATTGTGCAATAATAAGAAAATGTGCCAGAATCTTCAAATTTGTATGACCATGATTCACCTGGCATGAATCTGTCGCTATCAAAAATCTTATTTGGTTTTCCAAAGTTATCACTCATCCAACCAAATCTTCCAGAACCTTCTCCACTTGTAACAGTATGACCTTCTTTGTCATCGTTATACCAAGTAACAGTATCACCTACAGTTACATACATCTGAGGAGGATCATACCATACTTCTGCAGGAGTATTTAGTTCAGGATTATATGCTCCAAATGGAATATCAATGATGTATTCTTCAGCATATGCAAAAGATGTAAAAGATGAAATTACAAAAAGTAAAGATAATAGTAAAAATTTCATATACTAAAGGCACAATTTAGTTAATTAAATACTTGAGGTTATTTTCAGTATTGCAAGTAATTATCAATTCCAAGAATTACTATAGGCATAATATAGTCAGGAGAGTTGATATGCATATAAAGAAAATATAGAATAAAAATGGCGATCTCATTTAACCTCAGTAAAAAACTTGTTTTACTTGTAATGCTTGTAACTGTAATTGCATTAGGAATTACATCTTACATGAGTTTTGATTATGCTACTGAAATTCTAAAACAAAGAGGAGGAGAGCAATTACATGGAGAATCTGAAATTCGAGGAGAGACTTTAAGATTACTTTTTGAATCAAGAATTGAACAAAATAATATTCTTGCAAACGATCCTATGATTCAGTTATTAGTTTCAAAAATGAATCAAATTCCAAATAATGAATTAAAAAACTTTCAAGATAGTAACCGTAGAGACTTTTTAATTCAAGTTCAAGCATTTCAGGAATTAATTGGATTTTCAATAGGATTTGAGGATACAAAAATAATTGGAAGTAATGGAAAAGTTTTCTTTTCTCTTAGTGGTAATACAAATGAAGATTTTATTAAAAATGAATTTTTTCAAAGAGGCTTAAAAGAATCATTTATGGAGTTTGAATCAATCAAAGATGGTAAAAAACTAATTATTGTTTCTCCAATATTTGCAGATGAAAGTAAAAAAGGAGACGAACCAATTGGAGTAATCATTTCAAGAATGAGAACATCGGCAATAGATAATATTTTAGTTAATAGAAGTGGTTTAGGCGAAACTGGGGAAGTTTACATTGTAAATAATGATTTTTTAATGTTGTCTGAATCCAGATTTTTTGAAAATGCAGTATTTCAGCAACGAGTAGACACCATTGCTGTACAGAAATGTTTCAATGAAGAAAAAGAACTTGTTGGATTTTATTCTGATTATAGAGGAATTTTGATATATGGATCATCTTATTGTGCACAAGATTTGGGAATTGTTTTACTTGCAGAAATGGATGAAAAAGAACTTGTTGAACCAATAAAAATTTTACAAACTAGAATTCTACTAACAAGTCTATTGATAATAATGTTGGTTGGATTGGTTGCATATTTTGCTGCAGAATCAATATCACATCCATTAAAAAAACTCAAAAATGCTGCAAATGAAATTGCAAATGGTAAATTCGATGTAAGAACAAACATCACGACAGGTGATGAAATTGGAGAATTATCTCATGCGTTTGATTCAATGGTACAAAAGTTAGAAGAATCATTAATTGAGATCAAAGAAAAAGAAGATGTCATTAAACAACTTAAAGGCGATATGTTGCTAAAGTTTTCTCAACGTGTACAAAATGATTGTGTAGGAGTAATTGATATGACAGATTCTACTAGAATATCATCTAAATTATCAGATGATGATGTCAGTAAGATGTATGAAATTTTTCTAAATTTTATGGCAAAAATTATTCGTAAACATAATGGTGAAGTAGTAAAAAATATTGGAGATGCCTTAATGTTTAGATTTCCAAATATTGATTCTGTTGATTCTAAAGCAATGAAAAATATTTTAGAATGCTGTTTATCCATGATTGAATCTCATGACGAATTAAAAAATAAACTTAATGCAGAAAATATAGATGGATTAGATTACAAAATTAGTCTAACATATGGTTCTGTAAAGGTAGCTGAAAGCACTACTTCCAACATATCAGATATTTTTGGACCCACAGTTAATAGATGTTTTAAGATTAATTCATTTTGTCCAAAAAATAGTATAGTTATTGGTAGTAATTTGTATGGAATTTTAAAAGACTTTGAGGAATACGAATTTACACAATTTTGTTCTATTGAAATGAAAGAAAAATATGATTATAGTATTTTTGAAGTTAAAAGAAAAAAATGACTCCCAGTATTACTTGATATGAAAAATTAGATATTTTATATCTAAATTGGCTCTATTTTTGAGAATTTATAGCAGAATGAATAAAATCAATGATTTTTAAATAATCTGCTCTTGGTTCTGTACTAACCATAAACAATTCATTAGAATTAATTGGAATACTAATCATTGTAACTTTTTCATATTCAGTTGTGGATGATAGTTCTAAACCAATTTTATATGCTAAATTTGTATAAAGATCTCTTTTTTGTAATGCATAGTGAATTGACATGTTAACATTATCACCATCTAAGATTTTTTCTACATTCTCTTTATGTCCACCTGCAATCATCTCACCTTTACTATTTGCAACACCTGCAAATCTAACTTGGGTATCTAAATCAAGAACTTGTTTTGATAGTTCATCATAATTAACAGTCATTGTTTCTTACCAGGGAATTTCTTTTTAAATAAGATTTCGTCTTTGTCCTGCAACTCATCTGTGTAATCATCCATATCCAACATAAACTCTTCTTCATCAGAATATGCAGATTCTGCATGTTCACTAATATCTAAACCAATATCTTCGACTTCAGGTGAAACCCTAATTCCAATTAGATGTTTCATTATTTGTAAAATTATCCAAGTTCCACCAAAGCCCATTGCACCTGCAACTCCAACACCTACTGCTTGAATCCATAATTGATCAGGATTTCCAAAGAGTAGTCCGTCAGGTCCTCCAGGATTAATTGCACTGCTTGCAAATATACCAATTGCTAGTGCACCAACAATACCTGCAACTCCGTGAACAGAACTAACATCAAGTGCATCATCAATCTTTAGTTTTTCTTTGAATAACACCACTCCAGAGTATGAGATAACACCAATTGCTATTCCAATAACAAATGCATGTTCAACACTCACATATCCAGATGCTGGTGTAATTCCTGCAAGACCTGCAATTGCACCGTTAATTGTTGCAACAACAGAAGGCTTTCCTGTTCTTATCCAAGAAAGACCAGCCCAAATTAAAGCAGAAATTGAAGATGCCATATGAGTTACAATTACAGTATTTCCTGCAACTCCACCAGATGCAGAAAGAGCACTTCCAGCATTAAATCCAAACCAACCAAGCCACAATAAGGAAGAACCAAGAACAGCTAGTGGAATGCTATGAGGAATCATTATGGCAGGACCGTAATGTCTTCTCTTACCAAGTACTAGTGCCGCAGCTAACGCTGCCATTCCCACACTAGTGTGAATTACAATACCACCAGCAAAGTCAGCTACACCAAGTTGTGCCAACCAACCTCCACCCCAAACCCAATGGACAAGAGGGTAGTAAATTAGCATAGACCATGCTGCAATGAATATAACAAAGGAACTAAACTTCATTCTTTCAGCAATTGTTCCTGTAAGTAATAGCGGAGTAATTGCTGCAAACATTAATTGGAATTTTACAAATAACATACCAGGAATTGTTGGAGCATATTGTTCTAATGGAGCATCAGCTGGAATTCCTTTGAGAAAGACCCAATCTAGATTTCCAACCAACCCCAGAGTGGAATCTCCAAAAGATAAACTAAATCCAAAAATAAACCACATGACACTCAACATTGCTAGACCAAAGAAGATCTGCATGAAAATAGAAGCTGCATTCTTTTTTCTTAAAAGTCCTGATTCAAACAGACCCAATGCAGGGATCATAAGCAATACAAGACTTCCAGCAACAAGCATCCATGCTGTGTCCCCAGAATCAAGTACCATTGAAAAAAATATTAATTTAGAATTAATAACAATGTCTAAAATTGATTAACAAATGATTATCATTTGACCATCAAAAGCAGAAATTATATTTGTGTAATTGAAATTACAATAACTAAATGCTCAGAATACAAGTTATACTAGGTGAAAATGACGTAATGGCAATCAGTGAAGGATTGAAAGAAATAGGTATAGGCGGCCTCACAGTTACTAAAGTCAGAGGAAGAGGAAAGAGACCAGGTCCGGAAATTCACGCATCAAAAGGAAGTGAGATTTTTGTTCCTCAATTTAATGACAAGTATCAATTAGAAGTTATAATTTCAGATACGAAAGAAGACGAAGTGATAGGCATTATCAAAGATAAAGGAAGAGTAGGTAAAATTTTTGTTTCACAAATTTTGCGTGCAATAGACATTGCAACAGGTGCCGAAGGGGAAGAAACAATCTAAGTAATCATCATGAATCTGCGTAAAAGTAAATTATTCCATAGAGAGAAGATGCAACCACTTCACGGTAAAGATTATCTCAAGATTGCAGTGATAGTAGGAGTAATTGTAGGACCCATTATTTTTGGTTTATCCATATGAAAATATCTAAAATTATGATTACAAAGTTAGCACTTGCAGCAATTGGTATGACTTTGGTAGGATTAGCTTTGTTTAATGGGTATTATTAAAAATCACCAAAATTATTTTCATAAATAATTGTAGGATTCTTTAGCTGTTTTTCCAAAATTGGGATAGATTTCATAATACAATAATTTACAAAATCACTGAAAGATTTTATTCGATAATCGTTTCGAAGTGTTTCTTTATTCTCTTCATATGTTACTTGTAATTTATGTAAAGTAAATTTCTGTAATGGAACAAATCTACTACGCTTTGGTAATGGTTTTGATCCTAATTTTTCATCTAAAGATATTTCAAGATCTTGTTGTCCGTCAAGAGTTTCCATGTCTACAACTTCTTCCATTTCAGAAACAAAGATTTTACCCCCATGTTTTGATGATAACCCAGAATTTTTTGAAATCAGTTCAACAACTTTTCTTGCATCTTTATCTAAAACTACCATTTCGATTTTTGCCAAAGGTACTGACTTTAAGCTAGTCGAACCTGCACGAGAACCTTGCGATTCATCGTAAATATTGCTATCATCCAAATTTCGTTTATCAATAATGTATGTGCCAATTGCATTCAAATTTGTTTTAATTGTAGGGAAATTTTTTCGTTTAATTATAGCCTCTATCTTTTTCACAAATAATTTTCAAAATTAGGTATATTTATCAGAAATGGTCATTATCAGGCGTAAAAATAAGTTTTAACCTAATTATTTTTTAAAAAATCCAAATTTTGAGGCCCAACCTTCTTTTTGCTTTTTGGTAGGTTTCAGTGAGAGATTGTCTAGCATTTCATACGTAATTGTAAATCCATGGCCAACCATAGTATCATCTTTGTTGTAATTCTCTTTGTTAGGTACAAATTCATCAGCTAAATCTTTTATTTTTTTAGTTTTGAGATCAAATAATCGTATTTTTTTTCCATTTTCAAGTTTGATTATTGCATCACCACTTAGACCTTGAATAGAAAAATTCTCAAAGAATCGTATTGACCCACCTTGCTTTAATTCAATGACTGAATCAAAAGTAAATTTTCCTCCATAAAATAAAATTTCTCTTGCAGATAATATTACATCATCTTCTATATTCAGAACAATAATTGAATCAGCTTCAAGTAATACAGTGTTTGCAAGATTTTCTGCAATAATTTTTCCATTTAGAGCTGAAATACAAGTTCTGTGTTCTTGAATTTTAAAAACGCCTACACGTACAGAATCTTCAACTCGAAATTTTCTACCATAAACATTTCCAACAACTATGTTACCATTATCTACAATGATTTTAGCACCATTATCAATTTTGTATTTATTTTCTAATGGATTGATAAATTTGAAATCCCCATGTGTTAGGTGAATATTTGTTTGATATTCTTGGGTCCATGATGGACTAGAAATACTACCTTGCATTATTATGGAACCATCATAAGTTAAACTTCCTGCCATAAAATTTCCTTTTATTGATAAAGCTCCTGTTGCTTTTCTTTCTAGTTCAATTTCACCAAGAGTTTTTGATCCAAACAATCGTGATCCAGTAGAGTTTGATTTGTTTAATGTTGAAGCCCATTCTTCAGCAGATTTCATTTCTTTGAATAATTCTTGGCCTAAAATCTGATTTTTTCTTCTAATATCAGCCTCAGAATCACCTGAATAAACTTTAGAATTTGTTAATTTTTCATAATCTGTCTCTGGATATTTC
>JABMOR010000060.1 GCA_013203245.1 Candidatus Nitrosopumilus sp. | reverse complement strand
TTTTAAAGTGCGAATTGAGTACATCTTCAGTCTCCCGAAAACAACTGATCTTAGAAATTCGAGGAAAAGCAAAAATCACATGTGATCTAAAACGACACTTATCTCCAAGAACTGTTGGAACTATAATGAGATCTTTGCCACTGGAGGGACATGCTCATTTACTTGGAAAAAGTATTTTGTATTTTGAATCAAACATTGATTCTGGAATAGAAAGATCTAGAACTGAATTTAAAAAAGGCGATGTTGCATTCTTGCCATCTACTGGAAGTCTTTGTTTTTTCCTAAATGACACTGTATTTACAAAAACTATGACTCTGATAGGAAAATTATCTGAAAACATTGATGCATTAAAGGATGTTAAATCTGGAGATGTTCTTTGTATCTATGAAGAAACTGCTTGATACAAATGATGACCTGCATATCCGCCAACTCTTTTCACAATTCCTTTACTTGTAGATTCTTTTAGAAATGCATTTGCTGCAGAAATTTTGACTCCTGTTTGTCTTGCAAGATCTTGAACTGTAACAACTTTAGAATTTTGAATGATTTTTAATGCTTGTTGCTCATTTACAATAACTACAATTTCGGCTCTCTTTGGTCCGCTTTCTCCTTTGTCTTTCTTTTTCTTTGTATCTTTGGAACCAGCTGATTTATCTTTACTTCCACCTGTTGATTTCTTTGCTCCAGCCATGATTTTAGAAAAAAATATTCCTCTTATAAACGATGAACCACTTTCGTAGAAACTTCATTATTAATAATATCAAACCCAAAAATTATTTTCAAGTATAAATATCATCTTGAATACTATTCTTTATGGGAATTGTATCAAAAGGAGCAAAGTGTAACTTTGAAGGCTGTGATCAAGACGGTGCTCGTTCTCTTAATACTAGTAAAGTTGAAGCCGCCGGTCTTCGCGTAAATTCTTCTGGCAAAAAGACTGTTCTTTGCAAAGAACACTACAAAGAATACAAGAAAGAATCAAAAGATGATCGTGATCTTGAACGTGCTCGATTTGACAAGTTTTAGTTTTTCTTCTTGGATTTTTTTGTTTTCTTGACTGTATTTCCAAAATAATCGTCACTTAGATTTTTGTATAATGTGTCTAATTTTTTGTAGAGTCTTTTTGGCTTTCTCTTTTTTTGATTACTCAGAACATAGAGTGCTAGTATTGGAAATGCAATGGTGGCATCAGCGTAAACTGTAATCATATCATTGTGTGCATCTTGGATTTTGCCCCAACTTTTTCCTTCTTGTAAGGTAGCCCCTGATAACCCACCTGTATCTGGTCTAGCATCAGTAATTTGAATAATGTAATCTTGACCGCCGTCTTCTCTTTTTAGGATTTGATCTAACAGTGGACCTGTCTGCTGAGCTGTATTCTTTGGAACTCCTCCGCCTAATTCTAAAATTCCTGACTTTTTAGAGCTAAATAGAATAGCAGCTTGTTCAATGATTTCCCTAACAAAATCCAAATTGTATACTTTACCATGTAATCTATGAACTGCTAAATTTAATGCCAATGATGAGTCCTTTATTGTTGAAATGTATACTGGAACATCATAATCATATGCTGCAGTTATGAAACTTTTTTCAGGATGTTTTGCTTTTTCTTTACTTAATTTTCCCATCAAATTACAAAACTCTGCAGTGGTAAACGGTTTGTCTGGAAAGTCATCTCCAAACATTTTTTGAATTAATTGATCTTGTGCCTCTAATGTTTCGCTAAATTTAATGTACACATCTCTGATTCTAACAATTTCATTTTCATACAATTTCATATCATCTACATCAAAACTTCCTTGTTTGACTGGTAATCCCCATGCAAAATGATCTTCATGATACACATTAGCACCTGTTGTGACAATCCAATCTACAAAACCTCTCTCAATCAAAGTTTTGATTATTCCGCCAAATCCTACTGGTGTCATTGCACCTGAAACTGTCAGGCAAATTGTAGCGTCCTCTTTAATCATTTTTGCATATAGTTTAGCTGCATCTCCCAACTGTCGTCCATTAAATCCTGAACTTGCAAAAACATCTACCAAGTCCTCTATTGTCATTTTTGGATCTAATTTGATGTGAGGAATATCCTTACCGTGAAACTTGTGAGGATCCATACAAAAAAATTAATTTTTCAGTAAATAATGCTATCGAATCCTTTTTCATGGATGCTTAAAATGCAATTATAAGAAATGCTGCTTAAAAATTACCTTTTTAAAAATTTGTGGCTTCAAGTAGTAATCTCTTTAATCCTGGGGCTATCTGTAGGATTGATTTTAGGCGATGATGTAGGAGTTGGAATAGATGATAACACTCTTGATTTTGCTACGTCTTATCTTTCAATTCCGGCCAACATATTTTTGAGTTTAATTTACATGATTATAGTTCCATTAATTTTCACCTCAATTGTTGTAGCAGTAAATGCTTTAGGAGCTACAGATAAACTGAAAACTTTGGGATTGGGTGTTTCTACTTATTTTGTAATTACTACAACAATTGCAATTCTTGTAGCCGTGCTTCTTGCATCAATTATAGCTCCTGGAAGTCTAATTGATATTGCCGCAATGCAAGAATCATATGATCTTTCTGATAACGAAATGAAAACCGATGAGGGATTTTCTTTAGATGATATTCCAAATGCCGTATCAAACATAATTCCAAGAAATCCTATTACTTCATATCTTGAAGGCCAAATGTTTAGCATTTTGATATTTGCTTTGATTGTAGGACTGTCAATGGCTGCACTTCCAAAAGAATCCGCTAAACCTCTTTTAGACCTTCTTGAATCAGTCCAAAAAATCACATTACACATTCTATTATTTTCAATGAAAATTGTACCGTTTGCAGTTTTTGGCTTGATTGTTGGAATGGTCTCCAAAGTCGGCATAGCATCAATGGCTGGTTTAGGAGTTTACATGGGAACAGTAGTACTTGGGCTTGGAGTTATGGTGTTAGTTTACACTTTAATCTTAAAGATAGTAGCAAAGAGGCCCATATCTTCGACATTTTCAAAATTCCGTAATCCACAAACTGTATCTTTTTCAACTGCCAGTTCAATGGCAACAATGCCTGTGACATTAAAAACTGCAGATGAGGATCTGAAGATAGACCCACAAGTCTCGAAATTTGTAATTCCGTTTGGAACTACGGTGAATATGGATGGAACTGCATTGTATCAGGTGATAGCTGTCTTCTTTTTAGCACAACTCTTTTCAATTGAATTAAGCATATTGGCCATATTTGTAATCATCATAACATCCCTTTTGGCATCTATTGGAACTCCTGCAGTACCAGGTGCAGGAACAATCGTCTTATCTACAATACTCATAACAGTTGGCATTCCTCCAGTTGGAATTTTGTTGCTACTTTCTGTAGATAGAATTTTGGACATGATTAGAACCATGGTAAATGTCACAGGTGATCTTACAGCCTGCTGTGTGTTTGATAAAATAACGCGAGATAAGTTATAGAATCTCTTTATTGAAACTTGTATTGATATTATTACTTATTTAGGAATAATTCTAAATAATGCAGAATGAATATTGTAGATTTACATGATCCTGCACGCGTAGATAAAACTCCTGACGCTGTTGAGGTTTTATTCTCCTCTGGAAATTTTCTCCAAGATGATTTCAAAATTTCAAAAGTAGAATTACGCCTTTATTCAGAACAAACTGATGAAAAATTAGGTGTTTTTTCTTTAATCACTTCTTTTGTTGAAACTGATAGAGGATCCCTTGAAATGATTTATGATGAGGGATTTCGTGGTGAAAACTCTCTTTTAAGAGCATCTGAATTTCTCAAATCTAATTTAGGAATTTCTGGATTGATTTTGCGCTCTATTATTACGTTAAGGGAAAAATCAAAATAGTTTTGAGAATACACTTGAAGCGAATTTAATTTATTTTTATAATTATTTTATTACCATTGGTTTCCTTGTTTTTTTAATTCTATTTTCCAATTCTTTGAAATTGTATCTAATGTGTGCAAGTCATAATTTGCTCCCTCAAAATTTACTGATTCTAAAACTGCTCCCTCAAAATTTGTATGTCTAATATTTACTCCGCTAAGATTGGCTCCACTTAAATCAACACTTCGCAAGTCTGTATAAAATAAATCTGCTCCTCTAATGTCTGCCTCTCTCATATCTGCACCATACAATTCTGCATCCCATAGTTTTGCATTTGATAAATCTGCTCCTCGCAAATCTGCTCCTCGCATTTTAACATAAAACAATATAGATCCACTCAAATCTGCTCCACTGAGGTCTGTACAACTAAAATCGGCATTGTGAATATCTCTGTTTTTTAGAACAACTCCTTTCATATTGGAATCTGATAAATCTCTACCAATCAACTCTTCATATTCAAAATTAATTTTGGAAAGATTTCTTTTTCTAAAAACATCTGATGGGTTCATCGTCTATTTTGATTTATCAATATTGCACATTTGAATTTAGATCTAAAATGTGCCTTGAACAACTATTTGTTGTATAATTCTAGTTCTTGTAAGATTTTGCCCATTGCATGCTTCCATCGTCTCATATCGTCTATTCCATGTGGCCTGTTCTTTTCTAACTCTTTTTTTTCTTTGAGTAATTCCTGATATCGAGGTTCATCTTTTTTGCCTTGCATGACTAATCCACATTTATTCTGAATAAATTTCATTAGACCTTTAATGCCGTATTCTACCTGAGAACCATTCATTATATTCGTAATTTGGAGGCTGTCTCTATTTTTTGAGAATCGTATATTTATGCCCATTTTAACATCTCTAAACATGCGTATATTGCAACTACATTGTGATCACATTGAGTACACTCCTACAAAAAAGGAGATACAATCAGCAGAGGATATTAAAAATCCTCAAACTCAAAGACTAGAAGAACTAGTAGTAGTATTCATTGCAATGGAAACTGGTGATGATTCTTCAGTGGCACAAAACGCACTATCTCAAATTAAAGTATCTATGGAAAAAATTGGATGTAAAAAATTATTACTTTATCCTTATGCTCATCTTAGTTCAAATCTTGCAAAGCCTTCAATTGCAATGAATTTACTAAAAGAGATGGAGGATAGCTCATCAGAACTTGAAGTATCTCATTCTCCATTTGGTTGGACAAAATCTTACAAAATTCAAGTAAAGGGACATCCACTTGCAGAAAGCTTCAAAGTTGTAACAAAAGATTCCTCGAATGCAAAACCTGCTGAAGAATTAACTTCTGATGCTCTCAAAGGTGAATCTAAAATTCGTTCATTTTGGAAAATACTTTCTCCTGACGGAACCATGACTAACATTGGTGATTTTAATTTTTCAAAATATCCAAAATTAGAAATTTTGGCAAAATATGAATCTGCAAAAATTCGTAAAGTAGACCAACCGCCACCACATGTTGCACTAATGAAAAAAATGGGTATATCTGACTATGAACCTGCATCTGATTCTGGAAATATGAGATTTTATCCTAATGGTCGTTTGATCAAATCTTTGATTGAGAGATATGTTACTGATAGAGTTAAAGAATATGGTGGATATGAAGTTGAAACTCCAATCATGTATGATTCAGAACATCCGAGCATGGTTAGTTATTTTAATCGATTTCCTGCAAGACAATACAATATTGACTCTGAAGGCAAAAAACTCTTTTTGAGATTTGCTGCATGCTTTGGACAATTTTTAATGGCAAATCAATATCAGCTATCTTACAAGAATTTACCCTACAAACTCTATGAATTAACTCGTTATAGCTTTAGACGAGAACAATCGGGAGAACTAGTTGGTTTAAGGCGATTAAGAGCGTTTACCATGCCTGACTGTCATGCATTTTGCAAAGATATGCCACAGGCAATAGATGAAATTAAGATTAGATTTGATCTTTCTCAAAGTGTACTTCAAGAGCTTGGAATTGATGAATCTGATTATGAAATGGCAATTCGATTTACTGAGGATTTTTACAATGAGAATAAATCATCAATTGAGGAATTAGTAAAGAGACACGGTCGACCTGTTCTAGTTGAAATGTGGAAAGAAAAATTCTTTTACTTTGTATTGAAATGGGAGTTTAATTTTATTGATGGACTTGGAAAAGCATCCGCTTTGTCAACTGATCAGATAGATGTGGAAAATGGAGATCGATATGGAATTGAATTTGTTGATGAAAACAATACAAAACAAAATCCAATTATCCTACACAATTCTCCTAGCGGTGCAATTGAGAGAATAATTTATGCGTTATTGGAAAAAGCTGCAAAAGATTCCTACGAGGGGAGAAAACCACAATTTCCACTATGGCTAGCTCCTACACAAGTTAGAATCATTCCTCTTACAGATGAATTTAATGCATTTACTGAAACCCTCACTGATAAAATTTCGGCAAATGATATCCGCGTTGACATTGATGATAGAAATGAAAGTATCGGAAAACGAATTCGCGAAGCTGAAAAAGAATGGATTCGATATATTTTGGTTATCGGTGACAAGGAAGCTAATTCACAAAATCTTAGTATTCGTGATAGACAAACTGGTGATGTTCGAGATTTGACATTTGATGATTTTATTAATGAAATTAAAGAGCAAACTAAAGGAAAACCTTTCACTGGTTTGAATCTGCCAAAATATCTTTCAAAGAGACCAAACCTGATGGTGTAAAAATGAGTTTTCTTGAATTATACATGAACAATAATCCGCTAATTACTGCCTCTGATGATGATTCTGAGCCTGTGGCAACAATTTTTGGAATACCTTTTGATTCTACTCACTCATACAAGCCTGGTTGTAGATTTGGCCCTGATGCCATTCGTGATTCATTTAACAATATTGAAATTTTCCATCCTGAACTTGGAATTGATTTAGAATCTGCACATATTGAGGATTTGGGAAACACTCGTCACACAGTTGTTGCATCTGAAATGGTTGACATGGTCAAAAAAATTACAACCGAACTTGTTTCAAAACAAAGACAATTGTTCATTTTGGGTGGTGAACATTCTATTACATATGCAACTTATACCAGTTTTCCAAAAGAAACTGGATATGTCGTTTTTGATGCACATTATGATTTACGTGATGAATTTGCAGACATTAAACTAAGCCATGCATCTTATCTGAGAAGAATAGTCGAGGAGAGAGGTCCTGAAAATATTTTACATGTTGGTGCAAGAGCTTTTGTTAAAGAAGAATTAGAATTCCTTACCGAAAATAAAATCAAAACAATTACTGATAAACAAATTAGAGATGGTAAGGGACCTAGTCTTCTAAAAGATCACGTCTCTACATTTGATACGATCTATTCAAGTTTTGATCTTGATGTTTTAGACCCTGCATATGCTCCTGGTGTGGGTAATCCCGAAGCTGTAGGAGTAACTTCAAGAGAACTATTTGATATGATTCATACTTTACAAGAAACTAAAGTGACTGGTGTAGATATAGTAGAGTTGAATCCTTACCATGACAATGGCTCCACTGCATCTTTGGCTGCTAAAATTATCTCCACTTTAATTGCAATCAATCTATCTCAAAAAAGCTAGTCATTTTTCATAATCTAATATTTAATTTTACAAACCTTGTGGATATTATTTTAAAACTAATTAATTACACACATGCCAGTTTCGGTGTCATCTTGATATGATTTTCATACTTTCATTAAATATCCCTATTCTATAAGATCAAATTAGTTTTTGATTAATTGTCGTATTTTTAGCCTATTTTGCCTCATTTTTACTCCTGTTCACTTTATTAGATGGTATTTTGGGTGTATCACGTGTTAAATAATCTGCGAGATACTCTTCGACCTACTTTGGAAAAGATAGGAAAAGGATTTGCATCTACTGGACTGTCTGCTAATTTTTGGACTTTTGTAGGATTCAGTTTTGCATTACTATCTGCTGTAGTTTATGGAATGGGAATGGAATTTGGATTAATTATTGGTGGTGTATTATTACTTGTTTCAGGATTTTTTGACATGGTTGATGGTCAGGTTGCCCGAGTCACTGGAAAGACTTCAAAAAAAGGTGAATATCTTGATTCAATGTTTGACAAGATTGCTGAAGTTGCAATATTTTTAGGAATTTTAGTTGGTGGATATGTAGAACCATACATTGTACTACTTGCAATCACTCTATCACTATTGGTAAGTTACGCAAGATCAAAATCTGATATTATTAACATAAAACTTCAAGGTATTGGAATTGGCGAACGAGCTGAAAGACTATTGGTAATTGCAATTATTGGAATTATTGGTTTTATGGATTACGCTGTGATTATTGTAGTGATAATTGCTGGAATTACCTTGATACAGAGAATGATTTACACTACAAAAAATATTAAAGAATAATACTAACGAAGTTTTCCGCGTGTTCTTCTACTGTCTGCAGATCTAATTTTTAGAATCTTAAAGTGAATTGCACATGAAATACAATAATGTTTCAAAACTGTTGGTGATGCAATGTATGCGCCTTGTGCACGTAGTTCTTTTGCCAATGTATGTTCAACTAGATTTAGTTTAGATGTGACTTTTTTTGCCTTGTCTTTTGGGACTGTTTGTCCACAGTTTGTACATTGTACTGTACCTGAAGATCCTTTTCCTCCTTTAGTACGACCTCTACTTGCACGCTTAAGTGGCATGAAACTGAGCAAATTTGCCTACTTATATTCTTGTAGAATTTTCCCAAAATTTGCCTATTTTGTACTTGTATTATTAATGAAAATCCCACACGTTTTAATCTTAGATCGAATAAATTCAATTGATAATCATGCGTGGTCTTTGCCATACTTGTTTTAGATCTGGGGTTGAATTAGAGGTAATTCATGGTGATATAATGTGCCTTGATTGTAAATCTAAAAAAAATGCAAAAAACTAAATCTTGATTGATTAAAAATAAAAGAAATGAAACTAGCTGTTTTCTCTCATTGTGCAATTGATACTATTACCATTGATGGAAATAATTATGAACAAATTGGTGGGGCTGCTTGTTATTCTGGTATCACTGCAAGAGAATTCAAATTTGATGTAGATTTATTTACAAAATTCGGTCCTGACTTTCCAAAACAATACTTGAATGAACATGAAATTAATCTTATAAATTCAGAATCTCAAAAAAATACCACAAAGTTTGCCATATCAATTACTGGTTCGGATAGAACTTTGAAACTTGAAAATGAATGTGACCCCGTTGATTACTCTCAAAGTAATGCTGATGCTCATCTTGTCAGTCCAATTTACCATGAAATATCTGATGACACATTTAAAAAAATTAAAAGTGATTCAAATTTTCTTTTTGTTGACCCTCAGGGATTCTTGAGACGTAAAGATTCCCAAAATAATATTTTCTTGGAAAAAACTAATCTTGATTTATCTCATGTTAACGCAATAAAAGTAAATCCTGAAGAATCCCAACAAATTGTTAGTGGCACTCATGACGAAATGATGTTGGCATTGCAGAAAAAAGGAATCGAATATGTGTTGTTAACTGATAAATCCAATGTCTCCTTGTTGGTCAAAGATAAAATTTATTCAATAACATTGCCTAATCTACATATCTACGATACCACTGGAATTGGTGATATTTTTTGTACAGCATTTACTTGTACCATGCTCAAAGAGAAGGACTTTTTGTGGGCACTTTGTTTTGCTGGAGGTGCAGCCCAAGCTGCACT
The DNA here is from genome assembly GCA_013203245.1 of Candidatus Nitrosopumilus sp. Taxonomy (GTDB): domain Archaea; phylum Thermoproteota; class Nitrososphaeria; order Nitrososphaerales; family Nitrosopumilaceae; genus Nitrosopumilus. Next base: position 80 of record JABMOR010000060.1, on the reverse strand, counting down.
AGAATCAAATAATGTGGGGTTGCAAAAAATTCCTAAAAAAGGCACAATTCAAACCAATGCTTCATATTTTTACAATTTGG
>JABMOR010000059.1 GCA_013203245.1 Candidatus Nitrosopumilus sp. | reverse complement strand
CCTAATGAGATTGACAGAATTTTTAGATGTTCAAATCCTGATTGCATTACAAATAGTACAGAACACATAGAATCAGTAATGGATGTTATTGACAAACAAGGAAGAGTTCTCAAATGTAGATATTGTGCAAGAGTTTTGGATGTTAATAAGCTAAAATATAATTAAATTAAAAATCTAAAAATTTGAAAAATATTTACTTTGGACTACTGTCCTAAGATGATAAACATCATAACTATACCATAGATTGCGATTGACTCGACCATACCTACGAAGATGAATACCTTTGATTGTAAAGCTGGGTTTTCACTAATGACTGCAAGACCTGCTGCACCTACTTGACCAAGACCTATTCCTGCTCCACCGGCTGCAATACCAAATGCTAAGCCAGCACCTACGAGTTTCATAGAGTCGCCACTAGATGCAGAATCTTCTTGAGCAAATGCAACTCCAGTTGAACCTAGAATTGAAATTACTGCTGCTGCCAAAAGTAACATGACGATAGATTTCATTTACGATCAGGCTCCATGATATCCATATTTAAATCATGATAAGATATTAGACTCAAATTCGATCTAAAGTTTTCTTTTTGAATGATGCTAGATCGGTTTGAATAGATTTTACAAAATTATCGTAATCTCCATCTAGTGCCTTTTTTGAATTTTCAAGTAATTTTTTAATTTCTTCTTTTGCCATTATTTTCTACTTTCCATCTTTGCTTTCACTTTTTTTAACTTTGCGAATTCTTCTCTTTCTCTCTCTTCAAGAGTAGAGAGAATAAATCGAATATTTTCTTTATATTGAGGAATAATGACATTTTCAAGTGCATTTAGTAATTTTTGGGTCTTTTCTAATGCTTTTGCAAGACTAAAAATGGAATTTTCATATTCTGCAGCTTTACAAATTTTTGGCATCAATTCTTTGATTTGTTTTGCTGCTCTATCAATTGAAGAATTTGTGTCTGCAAATCCATAAGGCATTGATTTTGTATCTTTTTCAGTTACAGTGAGGGCAGGAATTTTTACATCAACAACTCTTCTAACATGAACTTCTACTTCCATTACAGGAGGAGTAGATTCTGCAACAGAATCAACAGTATTGGTACCAAGAGCTAGATATGCTTCATTAACTGATTTGTAAATATCTTGTAAAGGATCCCAAATTCCACCTCTTGCTTTAGATGCTTCCTGAATCATCTCTTCAATATTTTTTAAGAGAACTTTACGTTTATCATCTAAAATTTGCTGAACCATCGCGGCAATTTGAGTGGATTTTTTATATTTAAAAAGTTCAATTTTTGTTGCTGCAACGTTTTGTCCAAATGACAATTAGTTACTCTCCCTTGTAATATTGATCAACGAATTTATCTTTGATTTTAGTGATCTCGTTCTTTGGTAATTTTGATACAATTTTCCATAAAAGATCAAGTGTTTCTTCAATGGTTCTGTTCTCATCAGTTGCTTGTGTAAGGAACTCTTTTTCAAAAACATCACCAACATCCATGTATTTGAGGTCAATTTCAGTTAGTCCTGCTTTACCTACAATACCTGCTAATGCTCTTACTTCTTGTGATCTAGAATATGCATCATAAACTTGGTTAGCAACTTCAGCATGATCTGCTCTGGTACTTCCTTCACCAATTCCGTCTTTCATTAGTCTACTAAGACTCATCAAAATATTAATTGGTGGATAAATTCCTTGTCTGAACAAATCTCTACCTACTACTATTTGTCCTTCAGTAATGTAACCAGTAAGATCAGGTATTGGGTGAGTAATATCATCAGATGGCATTGATAAAATTGGAACTTGTGTAACACTTCCTTTTCTTCCATTAAGTTTGCCTGCTCTTTCATAAATTGTTGAAAGGTCAGTGTAAAGATAACCAGGATATCCTTTTCTTCCAGGAACTTCTTCTCTTGCTGCACTAATTTCTCTTAATGCTTCTGCATAGTTTGTCATGTCAGTCATTACAACTAAAACATGCATTCCTAAATCAAATGCCAAATATTCAGCGACAGTTAATGCTACACGAGGAGTAATGATTCTTTCAATTGCAGGATCATCTGCAGT
>JABMOR010000006.1 GCA_013203245.1 Candidatus Nitrosopumilus sp. | reverse complement strand
CTTCTCTTTGAAAAACATCACCGCAAGTAAAACTGAAAAGAATACCTCTCCATTTGCAATTAATGCTGCATCTGATGCACTTGCATGTGTCAATCCTACAAAATATAAACTTGGAGCAATAACTGCACCACATATTGCAATTGAAAAAACCAACAAAAGATCTCTTCTTGTAAGACTCTTCTTTTTCTTTTGTGCAAAAGGACTCAACGCAATGGCAGAAATGATGTAAACTAAAGCTGCAAGCAAAATTGGATCAACTGATGATACAAGTGGTTTTGCCACCACTGACACTGAACCAAACGTGACTGCAGCCAAAATTGCAAATGTGTAACCTAACTTTGTCTGATCATATTTTTGGAGCATAGATTGAGTTTCACTATGACAGACTAGCTAAAGATTTCTTGTATTTCACGCCTATCTGTGTCCATTTCTATCCCCAAAATGATATGTGAATCCCCGCGGATTTGAACCTGACTCAAAAATCTTGAAGATTATAAAGGACGTTTAGCATCATTTTTAATGTATTTCAAAATTTTATCATTTAATGGGCCTATTCAATCGTAAGAAAGATGACGAGAATAAAACCAAATGCGAAACATGCGGTACGGATCTGCATGATCCAGAGCGTCTGAAAAAACATATGAAAAAAGCACATGGAAACATACCTGCCAAAAAATTGGATCCTAACGGCGGCGATGGCGGAACTTGGTAAATGGAACTAAGCTCCAGTCAGAAAACTAGCCTTGTATTTGTTGGCGTTTTTCTGTCTGCCGGAATCGTATTGTCTACGCTGGTCTTTCCGTTCTGGAATTTGATTCGTGAAGACGTGTTTGAAGAAGCCACCATCCTGGCAAATGACGGCGGTATCTGCTATGTGGAGACTGTCGACATGGTTCCAAAAACCATTGAGAATTGCACGTTGAAATCCGGCGATGTTACCACTATTAAATTTGGGGAAGGCCTTGCATGGGCAACTATAGTGGGGCCATGACGGATGATTTAATATTTTAAAGCGTTTGTAAAATTACATGGATTGTATTTTTTGCAAAATTGTTTCTGGCGAAATAAGCACAAGATTCCTTGGGGAGACTGCGCACTCGGTTTCTTTTTTGGATGTATTTCCCCTTGCGGCAGGACACGTGCTGGTCATTCCAAAAAATCACCATCAGAAAATCCAGGATGTCAGTGTTGAGGAAAACGCTGATCTGTTTTCACTGGTTCGTGAAATGGTCTCAAACGTTGACAAAATCACCGGCTCTACACTGATTGCAATACACAATGGAAAGGATGCGGGTCAGGAGATTCCACATGTCCATGTGCATCTGGTTCCTAGAAGTAATGGTGATTCCGCAGGCCCGATTCACAGCATGTTTGGTTCTCCAGCAAATCCGTCTGAATCTGAAACGGATGATCTGTTTGATAGACTGAAAATCTAGTGCGGGTACATCCTTTCCCTGGTGTCTCTGTTTTCTACGCTGATTGCTTTGGTCGGGCATGTTTCCGCCGCATTCATTATCGTGTTGATCCCCGCACCTTTTTGATTTATCACCGCCGATTTGGGGTTTGATCTGGCTTCCTTGTTGATTGAAAACACATCCGGTGCAATAATTTCACAACTGCAGCAACCGATGCACAAACTCTCGTCTACGCTTACGAGAAGATCCGGCTGTTTTTTTGGCTCTTGCGCTTTTTCATATTCCCCATTCCTGCCGTCGGATCGTACACGTGCGTTGTAATCCTCCCAAAACTTCCTTTCGTACTCTTTCCAAAAGTCTGGGTCACCCTCTTCAAATTCGCGAGTGTATTTGCCCCAATCCTGTTCTGGAATGCTTCCGTCATCTGGCGCTCCCCACTGCGGTTTTCGCTTAAAATCATTCTTTGGTTTGCTTCTAGATGCGTCTTGATATGGCGAAGCATGTCCGTTGTGGTTTTTCTTTAGGTAGTTGTAAGCTTCAGTAATTTTCACAAATTCCGCGTCTACGTTTTTGTCCTTGTTTTTATCCGGGTGTAGTTCAAGTGCCATTTTTCTATATGCCGCCTTGATCTCATCTTGTGATGAACTGGAATCCACATTCAGTACTCTGAGTGCTTGATACGTATTCACTAGTAATAGATAATTATCATATGTTAAAAATAATTGTATATTGTATGTCGCTTTTAATTTACTCTAAGAGCGTTTCATCTTCTGTTTTCCATGCCGGTTCAACAATACATAAAAATCGTAAATCTTTTGTTCCTGAATTCTCAATAAACTGTTTGGAGTTAGGTGGCACATATGCTGAATCATCTTTTTCTAATTGGTGTGATTCGTCATTGATGTGTAAAATTCCTGAACCTTCTAAAACATAGTATATCTCAGATGAATTCATTTTGTGTAGTTTAGATTTTTTTCCAGATTCTAGACTAAATTGGGCCAAACTATAGTTGATTCCATTTAGTGTGTTATGTGGGTGGAAATACTGTTTTATTCTAGTCCCTTCATTTCCTTGGATTGAGTCTATTTCAGAATTTTTACGTAATGACATTTCAATTATATTATTTTTGAAACTTTAGTTTTAAAATCTGATTCGTACCATTTAGTTTTGTATATTGCATTTTTCTTTGGCAATATGTTGATGGCAATATGTGAGAATTCTTTTTTCTTATCAATTGAACCATGTGTATGAAGTGTTTTTGCTGGAATGTGAACAATATCTCCTTCATTGAGGCTAATTCTCTCTATTTTTTTAATCTTAAAGTTTGTTTTACTTGTGCCAAATTTTTTAAAAATCTCGAGACTCCCTTTTCCCTTTATTCCAATTAACACTTGGTTTCCGTTATGCTGATGAAGTTTAGTTCTTGAACCTTTTTCAAAATGAACATGATAGATGTCTTGATCTTTTGATTTAATTTTTTCTGATAATACTTTCATCCAAGTTTTATTTGTAAACCAGTCTGGGTTTACCTTTCGTTTGTCTCCGGTACCTGAAATGTTTGATTTTTTCATATTATATCCTATTTAGAATATTTTTCTTTTTTGCTTGAAATTCTTTCTCTGTAATTACACCTGCTTTTCTTAACTTGCCTAATTTTTCCAATACTTCCAAGTCATCATTTGTGTTTGATGTGATATTTTTTACATTTGTTAACCCCTCGTTAATTTTTAGAATCCCTTTTTTCTGCAATGCTTCTCTTTCTATTTTAGCCTGATTGCGTAATTCTTTGCCTGTCTTGGCAGCTTGTTTAGCCGTCATCGTTCCAAATTCTACTGCTTCTTCTAGTGCCTCATCTGCTTTTCTAATTCCTTCTTGAATTGCCTTGTCTGCTTTTTTGAGGAATTTATCGATATATTTGCCCTTTTCAGCTTCCATAATTTAGAGATAATTCCAAATGTATTATTTCTTTCTTTTCTGAATTGATTTAATACCTAGAATTGTGTACAATGAGTGATTTTGACAAACACTGATTTTGATGTGAAAGAAATTGTGATAAAAAAATCCATTGAAGAAGCAGATGCAATGGCGATTGTTGAACAAAAGAAAACAGATCCTTTCAAGTCATTACTTTCTAGGCCTAAAAAAGAGGATATTCACATTGATTCTCTGAAATTAATCTATGAAGGTTCCTTGATAGTATCTGGGAAATATACTGCTGATTATTTTAGAAAATCTTCACATACAATTGATGTTGAGTCTAATGTTCAGGATGTTGTTATTGGAGGCGGTACTTTTACAGTTCGCTCAAAGTCTGGTCTTAAAAAGGCATTTGTTGGAAACAGGGGTAAAAATAAAATTGATTTGAATTTGGAAGAGCATGTTTTTGTTGAAGGTGATGATGAATTGACATTTGATCATAATGGATTGGAAATTGAATTACCCTTCAAAATTGACTCCAAGAACATTGAGAATTTTGGCAAAAAAATACTGGATGAAAATCGTTCGAATGTAAAAAAACCAGATTTTCCATACGATTCTGCAATTGATAAACTAAAAATTTATCTGAAAAAACCATTAGAGTCAGATGTTAGAGATCTTAAAGATGAATTTACGTTACATGATATTACTGAAGTATACATTCCAATTTTTGAAGCAAGATTATCTGATCTTAAAAAGAAAGTAGGTATTATTAGAATTGATGCAGTAAGAAAAAAAGTTTTATAATTTTTTAAATTGATTTAATTTGAATCTTTATTGTTAGAATTTATTCAGTTATAGTTTTATTAATTTTCTGAATTGATCATTTAAGTGTAGTTTTTGAAAAACAGGCTCTTCTTTTGCCCAACTTCTAATGATTTTTGGATTTTTTGATATTGATTGTTTTAGTAATTCTAGTGCTTGTGGGTATTCTCCTAATGCTGCTTTGCTTCTAGACTTTGCATAGATGATATTGACATTATCTTTGTGTTTTAATAATATTTTATCAAAAATTTCAATTGCTTTTCCATGCTTGTTTAACTCTGCTAATTCAATCCCTCTATGAAAAAATGCATCCATGTGACTAGGATTATTCTTGTGAACTATATCAAAACAATTCAATGATTCTTCATGTTTTTTCATTTTACCTAGAATGATTCCCTTGTAAAATAATGCATTTGGTTTTCGGGGTTCTATTGATATGGCTTTATCTAATACTTTCAATGCTTCTTCTCTTTCTTGTAATTTGTCTAGTAGGACACCTTTGTTAAAGTACGATGCAGCATTTTTTGGATCTGCCTCAATTGCTTTGTCATAACATTCAGCAGCTGCTTGTATGTTACCATTTTCTGCCATCGCGATTCCTTTATTGTTAAAAGCTTGTGCATCTTTTGGATTAATTTCTAGTAACATATCAAAACATGTTATTGCATCACTGTATTTTTTTATCTGATTTAGTGCAAGACCTTTGTTAAATAATGCTGATGTATTCTTTGAATTTTGTTTTAGAACTTTATTGAATAGTGATATGGCTCCTTTTGGCTGACTCTTCTCCATTAGAGACATTGCATTATACAGTAAATCTTCTGTATCGTCTTTAGATCCAAACAGTCCCATGATTTCTCAAAAATAATATCGCTAATGAAAGTTTGGCTTAGCTTAATGATTTGAATTTCTTTATTGCCTCTTTTGCCATATTTTCTTGCTCTTCAGCAGATGTATCAGTTGGATCCTCTGTTGCATAGGCTTCTTTCCCCTCTTTTTTCTTTTCCATGAGTAGTAAAATAATTCATTTTATAAAAATCTGAAATACTAAGATAGGCTTAATTTCAATTAGAATTGGTTTGTGTTATTGTCTGATTTTGAAATAAAATATTTTGCCGACAAGGTACATGTTCATAGATGGCCTCAGGAATCTCCCGTTTGGGATGATCCTATAAAAAAAGAGTTAGATGAACATATCAACAAAAACCCCCAAAAAAAACAAATCACTGTTAGAGATAATTATTTAAAAATTGAACATTTTGAATTTAATTCATTAAAAAAAATTGGTGTTTCTGTACCTTTTTTCAAAGAAGAATGTACGATGATTTTGGAAGTTCAATTTGGAGAGTTGATGGCACATGTCCACATCACAATCAAATCTGGAGACTATCTTGAAGTTTTTAATAAATTGATTTCATGGAGTAAATCTTTTTCAAAAATTTGAAAATAATCACTGAATCATCTTTTTAATATCTGACTTTTCATGAGCGTTTGATATGGCGCCTAGCTTTCCTGGCAAAAAGAATATTCCATCATGTGCAATCATTTTGAAATGATAGTCACGTAACGCTTTAACATCACACATTGATGCTTGAGTGGCATTTGTAACTTCAGTTATCCCATCTTTTACAAAATGAGTCATGAATAAAGAACCCTTTCCAGTAACTATCACTTTACCGTCAAAAGATTTACTCAATTCTTTTCTGGCATATTCTCCTAAATTATTAATTTTAGAATAAATTGATTTTCCATTTTTCAAAACAGATAGTGTTGCATACCCTGTAGTCATAGAACTAGGATTTGCAGAAAACGTGCCTCCCCCAACGTATGATCTTTCAGACTTTTTCTTACCGACGGTATTGGAATATTCCATTATCTCTTTTTTACCACACATTACGCCTATTGCCATTCCTCCTCCCACAATTTTCCCTAGTGTTACAATGTCCGGGTCTAACTTCATGGTAGGATACAAACAACCATAACGAAATCTAAACCCTGTGACAATTTCATCTAAAATAAACAATGATTTATTTTTGTGAACAAACTCTTGAATTCCTCTAAGATAATCTTGTGTTGCAGGAATACATCCAGCACCACCTAACACTGGTTCAATGATTACACCTGCCAAATCTTTTGCATGTTTTTTGAGAATTTGAAGCGAACCTTCTAAATCATTGTAAGGGATAGAAACAATTTTTTCTTCATTTACAACTCCTGAACTTTCTGATTCTGTAAAAGGCCAATTAACTGATTTTAATAAATCTGAAGTATATCCGTGCCAACCACCATCAATCTTTGCAATTATTTTTCTTCCCGTTACAGAACGTGCTAATCTTACGGCATACATTGTAGCTTCTGTTCCAGAAGTAACATAACGAATTTTTTCAGCTACTGGAACTGCTTTGGATATCAATTCTGATAATAATATTGTCTGCTCATTTACAGTTCCATACATCCAGCTTTTCTCAATTTGTTTTTTCAAAGATTCTTTAACTTTACTTGGTGCATGCCCTAATATCAAACTCCAATGCCCCATCCAATAATCTGTATACTTGTTGTTATCTACATCAACAAGATTTTTCCCTCCTGATGATTTCACAACAAACGGATATGGTTCATAATATCTTATGTTATGAGAAACACCATTTACGTGAAGTTTTAAAGACTTTGCAAATAATTTTGCAGAATTTTTTGTTTTTTTCTTATACTCTGTAATGTAACTCAAAAGCAATATTCTAAATGATATGTATCATTTTAACTATCAAAATACCGCTGATCGTCTGTTTTTTGCTATTTACCTGGGTCTTTGAGATGATCTAAAAAATAAAATGTGTAATTTTTTCACTTTTTGTGACCGATCAGGCATAATTTCACGGTTGGTTTATATGTATTCTGACTTTGTTGGCTTCTGCATACGTAACGCAATAGGCGGCGCTCGTGATGAAGTATGGCAAGATGCCACTTTATGATTCATGGGCCTCCAGTTACGCATACAAGAATGAGGATTTGATTGCAAGATCAATATCTGAAATGTGAAGAT
>JABMOR010000058.1 GCA_013203245.1 Candidatus Nitrosopumilus sp. | reverse complement strand
TTTACTTATATTCGACTTTTAGATTCTAAACCATACGCTTAAGTTCATAATTATTTTCAGAACTAAGAGTAGTTTGGCTTAAGTGCTAGTATTACAACAACATGGTGTTGGGTTACTTGAAAACAGGTACTGTAGTATCGCTTTTATTGGTTTTTGTTATTGGATTTGCTTCATCTTCAAATGGACAAATACAAAGCTCAATTGTTGTTATTACAGACAAATCATCATATTCTGAGGGCGAAATTATTCACATAACAGGAGAAGTACGAGATTTGTATGCTGGAACTCCAGTAAGTGTTGCGGTAATTCATCCTAATGGCAGTATTGCTGTTTTTGATCAACTATCTGTAAATTCTGATAAAAAATTTAGTACTGAAGTTACTGCTGGTGGAATAATTGGTATTGCTGGAACGTATATAGTAAAAGTCACATACGGAACCGCAAATAGAACAGCCGAAACAATTTTTGAATTTGGAGGTTCAATTACAACCGTAACTGGAAATGCAAGCGGATGTGAACTTAATACATTTGGACAGGTTCCTACTATAGTTTTAGATGATCTTGGGTTTAATCAAATAATTGCAGGAGAAACAATTGTTTTTACTGGAAGATTAGTTTGTGAAAACGGCTACAAACATCCTAATGTAGAAATTATAATTTATGAAAATAAATTTGGCGATACTGATTCTATTTTAGTTACTACTTTTACTAATACAAACGGAGAATTTTCAGTTCCATGGGTTGCTAAAACATATGATTCTATTGACTCTGATGGTACAACAATTCAGGCAAAGTTCACAAGTTTACCAACTGAATCTGGATTGCATTATGAACCAGTAAGTGAAAAACAGACTATTCAAATTAAAAGACTGCTAGCAGAACTTTATCTAGATCCACTACCTGCTAGCGCTGAGATTGGTGAAATGTTATTTTTTACAGGTAAATTGGGATTAGAATCTGGAAATACTGAAGGCTATGTCGTTTACATTAAAGATGAGGATCCTTACGAGTCAGATGATCTTTTAGCTACAGGATATGTGGAATCTGATGGTAGTTTTTCTGCAAATTGGATTGTAACAAAGACTGATGATGATAGAACTACAGATGTTTATGCCGTCTTTGAAGGTGCTGACATTTACTGGCGTGTTACAACTTGTGATCAAGGAATTACTTACCAAGCCGGAGGTTCTTGCGAATTTACAATTCCACTTCAAATAACTGGAGAAGTTCCTCCACCTCCGCCACCGCCACCACCTGTACCAAAACTTGATTCAGATGGAGATGGAATATTTGATGATAATGATCAATGCGTAAATTCTGCTGAGAATTATAATGGATATTTGGATTGGGATGGATGTCCAGATACTAAACCTGCTGAACCAAGAATTATTGATAGTGATGGTGATGGAATAAAAGATAATTTTGATTCATGTCCGTATGTAAAAGAAACATTCAATGGTTATCAAGATCATGATGGTTGTCCTGATACTATTCCAAAACCAATACCAAAAGAAAATCTAGTGGGAGATGAATATATGAAACTCTATTATTCTCATTCATTTACTAAAAACCCAGTTGTTGCAATTGTACCAACTCCAGATTCATACGATGAAGTTAGAAAATACATCATCCCTACACAAGAGGGTGTGGTTTTATGGGGAAGTGAATTGGCAAGAGAGTTTGGAGGAGATTGGAATGTGGATTTTATTGTTGTGGAACCTGGTGTCGATAAATTCTCAACAAAACCAGATATCATAATGAATGTAGTTACTAGGGATGAAGATAGTAGATGTGGTGTTGAATTTGCAGGTCAGGCATCATTTAGTAGGTCACGATCTGATGGAAGTGCAGTTGAAGTATACAAACCAATTAACATAATTGTATGTACTAGTGGTAGTTTCACTTATTCAACGTCTCAGGTAATTGGTATATCCTCGCATGAATTTATCCATGCAATGGGATTAGGACATGCATTCAACAAACCAGGTGATCTTATGTGTAGTGTTGAATATGATGATAATAATCAAAAATTTGACACGTGTCCAAATTCATATTATTCATCAGGTAGTCCTTCAGACTTTAATTTGGCGGGAGTAAAAAAACTCTATCTAGAAGATGGATGGAAAAATCCTAACTTCCCCGTATATTCCTTTGACGATATATTTACAGCTGGACAATACACAAATTTTGAGTACAGCCCACCGGTAACTCCAACTCCAACACAGGTAACTCCAACTCCAACAACACCTACAACCGAACCTAAAGATTTAGGATTAGCTTCTTTTGTTGATGAGTCAAAAGATCCTCAACATTACATTGACAGATACAATAAAGAATCAACTTACAAAAAGTGGTTTGATGAAACATATCCTGACATTACAATTTACGATGCAATAGGATTACCACAACCGAAAGTCGCTGAAATCAAAGAACCAGAGCCTAAAGTCGCTGAAATCAAAGAAGAAACAAAGTTTTGTTTTCTGTTTTGGTGCTGGTAAAATAGATTCTAAATTATATTGTGAGAATGGATAATCTCATTTTACTTACGTTATCCTAAAGGATAAGCGTAAATGAAAACAATCCTACTCTCAAACAATTTCTATATCTAAACTATTTGACTAGAATCTAGACTTTGTTGATATTTTCTAATTGAAAACTTTCATTGAGTTTAAATTGTAAATATTTTGAACCATCCCATGGAACAAAAAGCACTAGAATGCCCAGTTTGTAAGAGTAACAAAGCAGAGATTGCAAGTGATAATGTCAAACTAAGTGGACGTTTTGAAGATAAAGAATTCCTTACAACTGAACTAACCGTTCTACGTTGTTCGATGTGTGGATATTATATGATGTTTGACAAAAATGCATCATCCTTTACTACCAAAGATAAACCCTAGAAATTCTATTTGATTAATTCTTGACTATCTAGTTCTAGCAAATATGCTTCTATCTCTTCAGGAGTTTCAGCACCATACACAATCAATATTCTATCCTCTTCCATGATTTCATAATTTCGAATGTCTGGGGTTTGTTCTCCATTAATGAAGAATTTTAATTCGTAATCTTCATTAGAACAGAATTGTTTCCCATCTGGGAATGTGTAACATTGATCATCAAGACCAATTAACAGTGTATCAAAGAGATATCCTAAATCAACTCCAGTTGCATGCTTGTGAATTGTAGTTCCATCTCTTCCTTCAAAATGAATCCAACTTGATTTAATTTGAAATGCTGGACCGTCAAAATCAAACGTATCTCCAAAAATCTTTACCAATAATGCTGCATGTGAGTGCTCACTTCCTAATGCTCCTGCGTTTTCTGGACCGCCTGGTGCAGTTTCAGTCATGTTGAGAAACAGATAGCCTGAATATCCGACGATTACTGCAATCAAAGATATCACACCTATTGCAATTAGAGTATGTTTTTTCTTTTCTGCAGAATGTTTTGTAGCATAGCTATCACGCTTTAATTCACGATCTCGTCTTTCTTTTCGGCCCATGAGATAATTCAACACTGAAATTTACCCTAATTAACCATTGCACTAAATCATATCAAATTGAAGATTTTATGTTATTATGGTGATTTTGATATTGAGAAGATTTCTTGAACAGAGTTAATGTTGATCGATACTGTTTTTGACTAGACTCTTTGTAATGGTATCAATACTAATGTTGATGTGAATTGCAAAGAGGGATTTATTCATGATTATGTGTGGTTTGAGATACTATCCACAAAAAGATGCATGCATTGTGGAAAAGAAGAAATCTAAAAGTTTGCGATTTACTTTTTACAGTTAATCAATACGCGCCTATTTTACACAATATTTTGTTTTGAATTAAATAAATCAATAAATAAAATCACAAATTGCAGTACTTTATGGGGTGTATTTTTTGTGATATTTTGGATGGAAAAAGAGATGGGCATTTTTTATATCAAGATGAATCACACGTTGCATTTTTAGACAAATATCCAATTGATGTAGGTCACAGTTTAGTCATTCCAAGAAAACATCATGAAAGAATTACTGATATGGATTCAAAAGATGTTGGAAATGCCTTTGCTATAGTTCCTAAAATTGCTAAGGCGATTTTGGATGCTACAGGAGCTGATGCATTTAGTCTTGGGCAAAACAATGGCAGAGCAGCAAAACAAATCATTCCACATGTTCACATTCACATTATTCCAAGGTATAACAGCAAAGGTACTGTTTGGACCAAACGTCAAATTTCTAGTGATGATGAACTTTTAGAATTGGCTAAAAAAATACGGTCTTATTTAGCATGACCTGGATTGTATCTCAAAATAGCTCCAACTTTTCCTAAACTTGAAAGCATATTTCCATGCTCTGCACTTCCAGAAACAACTTCCAATTGTGCACCTACTTTTGATGATAGAATTTCTAAATAATCCACAATATCTTGTTCGTTGGTTTCAACTTCCATTGCATTACAACCTGGACATGGGTTTGAAGTGAATTCTGTCTTTTTTGGAATGACTAGCGGTCTTTCGACAATCTCTTCTTGAAGATGTTTACAGCGTTTGCATTTTCCCTCAACTCTGTGCAAATTTGTATTATCTGTAATTAACACCATTTTGACCACATTGTTTTTTAGAAATTCAATTACTTCATTCAATCCATACGATCCTTTTCCAGTGTTTGTGTTAATTTCTCTAAACAAATCCTCCACCATTTTTTTCTCTTCCACCAGTCTGAAATTGCCTAAAATGTCTGCCGATTTTGCAAAAGCTTCTCTGATACCTTCAGCTCCTGCATATGATGAATCAATGGTATTGATAATGTTATTTTGTAATCTATATTCTAGATACCCTCCATTGATGAAATCTTCTTTTGTAGGGCCAGGTCCAGAAATGATTAATCCTTTTACGGGGTAAATATCGATAAAGTACTCTCTAGTGACTTGTGCAACTCTGTTGTAAAAATAACTTAATTCCATTTCTCTTAATTTCTGAAATCTTTTTGCAGACTGCCCTCCTTGTCTGTGTTTTCCTGCAACTCCGGAACCTGTCTGTCCTAAAACTTCAATTTTATCTCCGTATAACAATCCCCATCCTGCATCTTTTGCATCAATTGCAAGAAATCCAATTAGGTTGTCATCCTTTAACATGTCCTTTAGAATGTCTACATGAAAATGATCATCACATCTGTAAAGATACTGATTCAAATCTTTTGGAGGGGCTATTTCCCAAATTGTTACCGTCTCACTTCCTAATTGACCTCCTTCCTCTGGTGGCAATGCTCCACAAAACACTACCAGTCCTTTCTCTGGAGTTTTTTTGTACATCTTTAATCTTTGAACAACTTTGCCCAAAGAATCAACAACATGTGATCTTGTTAAATCAGATTTTATATTATCTGCAGTTCCTTGCTCTTGTTGTAGTGAGCTGATAATTTCGTGTAATTGTTTTCCTTTTGGGATGTACACTGTAATTAATTCAGTACCTCTACCTGATTTTTGAGATAATTCTTCTAGAGTCTTTCTAATTTTGTATATTTTAACAGAATCTTGTTTTTCAATCTCAATTTTAGGCATTATACACTATCCATAAATTGCGAATATATCTTTTTGATTATTTTTAAAAATTATAATTCATCAAATGTTTTAAGAAATACTTCTAAAGGCTGATTACCTCTAATTTTGATCATTTTTTCTCCATTAAAGACTAAAAATGATGGCGTTGCATCAATTCCAATTTCTTTTCCAAATTCATGGAGAGACATTACCTTGTTTTGATATTTGTGTTCATCAAGACATTTGTTAAATTTATTCAAATCCAAATTTACCGTCATTGCAAATTTATCCAAAGATTCTCGGGTAACCCAACCTGTTCTTTCCCCTCCCCAATTATTGTATAATTCATTATGATATTGCCAATACTTTTCTTGATCTTGTGCACAATATGCTGCCTCTGCAGCAAGAAGTGAATCAGGACCGTTTAACGGAAAATCTTTGAAAACAAGTTTCACTTTACCTGTTTTAATAAAATCTTCATTGATTATATTTAGAGTATTTTGATGAAATTTATAGCAAAATGTACACTGATAATCCCCCCATTCTAATATTGTAATTGGCGCATTTGGATTCCCCATTATTGGAGATCCTCCCTCAATTAATTTTGATACTGTAAGTGAATCGGATTTAGATTCTGTTTCAGGATAAAATGATAAAAATGCCCCTGCAATAATGCCGATAATAATTGGGATTGCCAATAAATATAATTTTGTCATGTTGATGTAGATTTTGTTTCTAGTAAATATCTTCTCTGATGTATATTTCCATCAATATTGAAATTCTCTAAATTGGATTTTGTAATACTGTCATTATCTCTGACATTTTTTGAGTAATGTCTTTTTCTTCTTGATTTATGTTTATTTTTTCTAATCTTTCAAAAATTTCAGAATTATTTATCATATAGTCTAACACATCTAATGAAAATGGCTTTTCTATAACTGCAATTGCTTTGTTTAGTTTTGTCAAAACTTCTAACAATGTTTTTTCTAAATAACCTGAAGCAAAAATTATTTTTTGTTGTGGATTAATATTTAAAATTTCAACTGCTGCCTGCAATCCTGTCATAAATGGCATTTTTTGGTCCAATATTACAACATCAAAATAATTTTCTGATTGGTTATGGTTGAATCTCTTATAGGCATCTACACATTTGCGTCCATCTGTAGCCGTTATGACTTCTCTACCTTTACTTTCTAGAAATTCTTTGTATAGGCTTAAAATTTCAATTTCATCATCTGCAATTAAAACTCTCATGGATTTTATTTCTATTTTTTCTTCTTGATGAATATTCTCAATTCCAATAATGTCTATTTTCATTTTTATTGGTTCTAAAATTTTTGACTCTGACACTTTGCCAAAAACACCCTCAGACAACCCTGCAAATAACTCAAAGTTTGTTATGATCTCTCTTTCTGCTTTTCTAGAAATTCTCATCATTGTCTGCATGATTGACTTGTAACCATTTGCCCCATACAGATCAATTAACTCTCCTTGAATTATGTCCGAAATCTGATTTTTGTATTCTTTATCTGATGGTATTATTCGTAAATCTGTCATTTAACACAGATATTTGGAAAAAATGTATCAAAAAGACCAGTATGTCTGATCTCAGAATAACATGTCTCACAAAATCCTTACACTTTGATATTTTTTCAGCATCCAAGAGTTTTAATATAAACAATGAATCTTATTTTTTATGTCTGAATCTAGACAAATTACAGTTTCAAAAACTGGTGTTTCAAAACTGGAAATACTTGCAT
>JABMOR010000057.1 GCA_013203245.1 Candidatus Nitrosopumilus sp. | reverse complement strand
TTTTCTGATTTTGCAAAAAACTGTTTGATAGAATCCCAATTTTGTTGTCAAAAAACTACAGAATCTATTCAAAGTTTTGATGTGTTTGCTCCTTGCTGGCAAAAATGTGCCACTTTTTATTTAGCAAAAGCTATTTCTTCAATTAACCATCAACGTTCAAGTCCTTCTCATATGCTTGATTCATTTCGAAAACTGAAGAAAAATACTATCAATGAACATATCTCTATTGTAACTCAGACAGTTGGGATTGAACGGGCTACTCCTACATTACTTGAGCGGATGTTGAAATCTACAATAGGATTTTCTGATTTAATTGAAAAAAATAATCACTCTGAAATTATTCAACAAAAATATGATTTCTTTGTAAAAAATTCTATGCTTTCTGATTGCTATTTCTATTTAGGGTATCTGAATAAAGAAAATTTTGTGAAAATTAAGGATACTTTGAGTCGCCAGCAGGACCTTTTTTACATACTCAAGGTTGCCTTTGATGTTGAGGCTGATTCCAATCTACAACAGCAATCTGAACTTGTACAGAAATCTTGCAATGAAATACTTGGAATTCTTTCAAGTGCGTAGCATTCTATCTGGATGTACTAACCTTTTAAAATAAGTAAAATTACTGATTTATCATGGTAGATCAAGCATGTGGATGCGAAGCCGACAGCGGCGATCCAGATTATTCCTGCGATTGTGCAATGCAAGGTCATTGTATATGCAGTTCTGATTGCAAATGTAATACCGACGTTTGTAAAGAAGCAACTAAAAGTTATTGATTGGATTAAGTCCCAATACTAATTTTTTATTTTTTATTTATCATCATCATCTTCAAAGCCCCATGATTTTACTAATTCTTTTTGGAACTTGTCAGCTTGTTTTTCATCTAGTGGAAATCCACAATTTTTGTGAGTAGGAACTACAGTCATACCGTCTAGTTTGAATTCTACTTCAAACAAATGTACTTTGGGGCATTCACACATTTCTGGAATTTCTGTACTTGTTCCTCTATATTTGCTTATTTGAATAAGATTTCACTGCCTATTTTTTCATTCTTTACATATATGAAAAACGTTTAACTATCCGTTTTGACAATTTTTTTTAGATTTGAAAACATCATTATTACTAATTTCAGCAATTACTGCATTACTTTTTGTATCCTTGACAAGCCCTTCAGCTTTTGCACAATTCCAATCTGGAGGAGTTAGCTCTGATACCATTCCTAAAGGTAGCACATGGTATGTCGGTGAAGGTCTCAAACAAGGAGATTTCTTTTCTTATTCTATGTGCTATGTGGATTACAAAGAATGTACTACATTTGAAATGGATATGTGGATCAAAGGTGACAAACAAACTGGTAGTGAATCTAAATGGTTAGCTGAAGTTGCTGTATTTGATGGAAATAAAATAATTGTAGGTGAAATAGAACTTGGAAAAGTTGCACCAGAACCAACTGGCGGTAGTCCGGAATTGGGACTTTATCGTGGAGCATTCAAATCTTCTATAGTTTGGTTATCTGCATTTGCAACATCTAATACCGATGCTTCCGGAAAAGGACCCAAAGAATTCAGTGACATCTCTTGGGGTAAGATTGGAAATATTGGAGGCGAACAAGTAATTCCAACGAAAATTGAAACCATTACAACTCCTGCAGGAACTTGGGAAACAGTTCAAGTAGGATGGAAAACTGGTGGTGTTGCAAGCAAGGTCTGGGTTGTAGATGATTTCCCCTTTCCAATAAAAGCTAAAACATACACTCATGTTTCAGAAGGAATACCTCCAACAGAATACGAATTTATTTTATTAGATTATAAAGAAAATGTTCAAACATCCCCAATTACTCAATACACATCAACTGAAAGTCAATTTGAAGCTGCTGGATGTGAAACTGATTTTGAGAAATCAGTTGGCATGAAAAAACCTACAAAAAACTTTGATTACCAACTTAATATTTTCTATGGTCCTGAAGAACTAGTTCAAGGATGTGAGACACAATGGCTCATAAAATTTATCAGTAAATACGATGATACTGAATTTTTAAATCAAGTTCAATATGATTTTCTTGTTGTAGATGATGACTTAAATCCACTAAGATCTATTGCTCAAGAAGAAGGTAGGGATTTCCTTTATTCTCCATCTGGACTAGCTATACTTGATTTTATTATTAAAGAAGATCCTGGCACAGCAAATTATGTTGTATGGATTTATGGTCTATCTCCTGAAGGTATTGTACCCAACGTTAGATCTGATTATTTAGAAATACAAGTTCCAATTTATGGTTCTGATGACACATCTTCTGTTCAAAAAATTCCCTCATGGATTAAGAATAATGCAGGATGGTGGGCTGATGGCTCCATTGATGATAATTCGTTTGTGCAGGGCATTCAATTCTTAATCAAAGAACGAATTATGAAGATCCCTCCAACAACTCAGGGCTCTGGTGGAAGTACAAATAATATCCCCTCATGGATTAAGAATAATGCAGGATGGTGGGCTGATGGCTCCATTGATGATAATTCGTTTGTGCAGGGCATTCAATTCTTAATCAAAGAACGAATT
>JABMOR010000056.1 GCA_013203245.1 Candidatus Nitrosopumilus sp. | reverse complement strand
GGCTTCTGCTGAAATTAGAGAAAAAATTCTAAACGATGTTGTCTTTATGGGTTTAAGATCTGCAATCGGTGTGATCTTTATACTTCATGGAATCTCAAAATTCAGTCCAGGATTTGCAGAGAATATGCCAAACATGGGATTACCAGTAGAGTTACAAATTCCCATCGCATTAGCTGAATTAGTTCCAGGAATTTTAATTGTAATTGGAGTTCTCAGTAGATTATCGGCATCATTAATTTCAATCATCATGTTAGGTGCAATTTTCATTGTGAAAGGTGCGTCAAGCATTACAGGGAAAGGAGGAGTTGAAATAGATTTAATTTTACTTGCATCAGCATTAACAATTATGATAGTAGGACCGGGCAGAATATCACTTGCCCAAATCATTAAAAAATTACCTAGATGTCTGCACTAGGAATTTCCAAAATTATTCATAATCTCACACATACACTTTGTAGTTTTCTTTAACAAATCAATTCTTGCAAATTCATTTGGCGAATGAATTCGTGAAAACATGTATGTGCTGCCTATAGAGATACAGGGGACGTTTAGAATTTCAACAAACGGATACATCGGACCAGTACCTGCATTTGAAACATTTAGAATGGATTTGCCAAATGACTTGTCTGCAGCATCTTTTACTTGGGATACAAATGGGTGAGAAGAATCGGTTCTCGCAGCTGCCTCACCATGGTAAACTTTGATGTCAACATCGGAGAATCCTTTTGATTTTAGGTGATTTTTTAATCGTAATACCTGTTTTTTGGGATCCATTTTAGGAATTAATCTAAAGTCTATTTTCACCAATGCATTTCCAGGAAGAACCGTTTTTGCACCATCTCCCGTATAACCAGATACAAATCCTGCAATATTACATGTGGCCCCTCCGACCATTGCCTTTTTTGCATCCATTCCTTTCATATTACCTACAAACGATTTGATTCCAAATTCTTTTTTGAACACAGTTTCATCAAATGGCTCTCTTTGAATTATGTTCAAATCATTTTTGGATAAAGAGGATACTTCCTTGTACCAGTCTTTGATGAGAATTTTTCCATCAGAATTTCGAAGTGTGTGTACAGCCTCAATTAATCGCCATGCAGGATTTTTAATTAATACTGCCAAACTTGAATGTGCGTCTCTAATGGATTCTTTTACAGATAATTCAACAAAGAGTAACCCTTTCATTCCAAGCCCTATGATAGGTCTATTTTTTGCATCAACGTAACCAAATTCCCAGATTACACCATCACAAGAAAATTTCTTTTTGTATTTTTTTAAATATTCTTCAATGTGAGCACTGCCAGTTTCTTCTTCTCCTTCAATTACAAATTTTATGTTACAAGGTACATCGCCTGTTGTTTTCAAACATGCTTCAACAGCTTTGATTCTAGTGATTAATTCACCCTTATCGTCAGTTGCACCTCGTCCAAAAATTTTGTTTCCTTTTCTAGTGCCACTGAATGGAGGATCATCCCATAAATCAAATGGTTCTGCAGGTTGAACATCATAATGATTGTAAAACATTAGAGTTTTTTTTGGATTTTGTTTTGATTTCACCTCACCAAAAACTATTGGTGCAACGCCTTTCTTTAATCGTAAAATTTCTGATTTGACTCCAGATTGTTTTAATAACTTTTGAACAAGAGTTGCACATTCTTCAATTCCCTCATTTTTTGCTGAAACGCTTGGTTGACGAATTAATGTCTGTAAATCTGAAACAAGTTCATCCAAGTGAGCATCTACATGTTTCGTTGGAATCATTCTAGTCACACTATTTTATCAAAAGGCTTCATTACAGTTGGAATGTCATCTAAAAGATCCATAGAAGTCATGTGTAATCCTAATCGTTTTTGGGCAGCTTTACCTGCCAATCCATTGATGAATGTGGCCGCAGCTGCAGACTCTAAAGAATTTCTATTATTTGATAATAATCCTGCAACTAATCCAGAAAGAACATCACCAGTTCCACCAACTGTCATTGCAGGAGTTTTTTTCTCATTAAGATACGTGGTAGTACCGTCAGATACAACATCAGTTGAGCCTTTTAGCAAAACCGTAATTCCAAATTCTTTTGCTTTGGTTTCTACAAGTTTGATTCGTTCATTTTTAGAATCAGACGGAACATCCCCAAACAATCTCTTGAATTCTCCTGCATGCGGAGTTACTACAACATTCTTGTTTGCTAAAAGGGGTAAAACATCAGGAATTAGTGCACTTGCATCTAAAGATAATCTCACATCTCTATCTAACAAAGATTTTACAAAATGTAACAAAGAATTTTTCTCTTGTATTGCAAGCCCCATTCCAATTGTTGCTGAATGTAAATTACGAGGCAAAGCTCCAATCAATTTGTTTACTGCACCCAAAGTTAGTTTTTGATCAACTAGAGGAATCACTATCAAGTTTGGTGAAATTGCACGTGTCGGAGTGACGTTGACTTTTGGAACACATGTATAAACAAGATCAGTGCCGCATTTCAATGCAGCAAGTGAAGACAAAATTGGCGCACCATGGTAAATGTAGCTTCCACCAACAACTAGAACAATACCATTGTCACCTTTTCGGGATTTAGATTTTCGGGCAGGAATGAATTTTTTAACAATAGATTGAGTTAGATTCTCTCTCACCATACAACACACTCTAAAAAATGGATGAATAAATCTTGTTTTAAAGTATGAAGAAAGGGCTAGGCAGATTTTTTGGAGGTCTTTTTTGTTGTTTTAGAACTAGTTTTTTTGACGGTTTTTGAAGGAGTCTTTGAAGGAGTCTTTGAAGGAATTTCAGAAAGTTTTAATTTTTCTGCAGCTTTTCGAGCTTCTCTTCCAAAAAAGGCTTTTCTTGCAAAGCAAAGATAAGTGGTATGACCAATTCCTTGGAAGGAATGTCTTGTTTTTCCTTCTCTAGCTTCAATAGTTCGTATAATATGTTCAGTAGATTCAATGTCAGTAAATTCATTTTCAACTAGTGCAATCGTTAATTTTTCTAATTGATTCATGGTAGGACAAATAGCAAATAAACATCCACTTCCTTTTAGCATCTGTCTAACTTGTGGAATTACAGTCCAAGGATCCCCTAAATCAATAAATGCCACATCCATATCTTCCAAAGGCATTTTTTTAGCAGTCTTCAAATCCATATTATGTTGAGTGACATATTTTGAAACTCCTGCTTTTTTGATATTTTTTTCAGCTATTTTCATAAAGTTTTCATCCACATCAAAGGTGTATACATGTCCACGAGGTTTTACAATACTAGCTACAAAAGAAGTCAATGAGCCACTACCAGTTCCAATTTCTAAGATTTTTTGGCCGTCACCGATTCCAGCTCTTGCAACAATGTATCCGATATCTTTAGGGTAGACAATTTGTGTTCCATGTTGAATTTTCATCACATAATCATACATTGTTGGCTCTAAAAGATAGACATACTTGTCCTTGTTTGTCATTAATCTAGAACCGTACTCTTTGCCAATTGCATCAGCATGTTTGAGTACACCGATGTGAGTGTGAAAAGATTCTTTTTTAGAAATTTTTGTCAACCATTTTTTTGAATTATTATAGAAGAAGAGTACAGGGGAATTATTCTTAATAATGGCCATGTAATTTGCCTAAAATTTTTAGATAAGAATCTACTGGTTTTCTTGAGTTTTTACTAATGCCCAAATTATTCAATAGTCTTAAGTCTGTAGATTTTAAACGATTTACACATGGATTACATATGTAAAAAATGCGGGACGTCTTGTAGAAGTTCTAGAGGAATCGGTAAAAATTTCAAACTCTGTGATAGATGTAATAGAATAAGACAAAAAGAGAGTAAAAGATAATTTTAGGCGTTAATCTATACGCTTAAGTTCAAAATTTGACCCAATATAGTAATGATAGAAAATTCCAGGTCAGACCCTTTGAAAGAATTAGAGGAAAAACTTAGTAGAGAAATAAAAAAAGTTTCTGAGGATTTAATTAAAGAAAAACTAGATAAGAAAAAACTAGATTATGACACAATATCATTAATTCTAGAAGTTTTTAGTAAATCAAAATTTCAATGGAAACCAGAACACTTTGATACTTTTGATTCTGTTCCTGATGGATTCAAAGGAAAAACATTGCCCAAAAATCAAAGAGAATGTGTCATGTTAGGAGTCAGATTAGGAACTATGCGTGGAAAAATAATTTACAATCTAAAAAACAATCAAATCACAGAAAAGCAACGTCAAGAAATAGATGATTTGACATGGAACTTGGTATGGTATTCATGGCAAGAAGCAAGGATACTGTATGAACGTGCAAATAAAAAAATTAAGGAAGATTAAGTTCTAAATTTCAAATTAAACTACGTCTAAAAACAATCATCAAATCCAAGGATAAATTCAAAGTGTTAATTACATTGAAAAATGCAGGTATTATGCTGATGATTATATCAACGGGTTCTCTCTGATTTCCTCAAATTTGATGAACATTGCCGAATTATGAAGCTGTTTCTTGTTAAAATGTGAACAAGATTTGGGAAGAAAAACACCCCATAATCACCAACACGTGTAATTCCATTTGATCGAACGTTTAGAAATTTAACCTAAAAGTAATTAATTTTAATTCTAGTTTTTTAACAAAAACCTAGACATATGAGTTTCAATGAGTCAGAGACATCTCGCGGTGTTAGCTGGAAGAGCCCAATGCTCACATAAACTAGTTAATGCATTTTTAGAGTCTCCATAGTGAAGGAGACTGACTTTTTTTCCGTGGAAGAATAAGCAAAATTTTATTCTCAAACAGTATTTTAATAGCAACCCAGACACAATATTATATTGACAGAAATTCAATTAGCAGGATCAGGCGGATGGATAAATGCAGAACTAACTGACGAGCAGGTAACCAAATCAAAACTTGTTCCAAATATGGATAAACATTTTTTGTCATCACTTGAGAAGTTAGGTACAGCAAAAATGCTGAAACACTTTTGTAAACAATGCAATTCAGAGTTTGACGGTCCAACTCAGATACAGATTGAAGAACAACCAAACGAAGTAGTTGCAGATGGATTAACTTTGATAGAAAGAGGTCAATACACTTGTCACAAGTGTAACTCAATTATCGGAGAATACAGAGTATTTCAAAAAAAGGACTAATAATAGTCACCCAAATAATTCTGAATTTTATTATTTTCATCAGCCTAAATAATGCGTATTAATTAAATACAGCAATTCTTTACAAACATTATGTCAAATCAAAAATGCGTATCATGTGGAATTGGTTTCTTCTCCCCAACAGGTGCAGAGAAATGTTCCAAATGTGCAGGAAGCGAATCACAAGGACAAGAAGGTCATGATTCCTGTGGTTGTGGACACAGCCATTAATTCTTTTTTTCTTTAACATGAATATACTGACAGGTAATAACTAGACTCATGACAAAAACATCTCAAGAAATGAAAGAGTTAGTTGAAGAATTTATCAAAGTTACAAATATCAATTATGAAGATCAAACTGAAAAAATTAAAGAGAAAAGTAAAATTATAGATTGGCAATTTCATGTAGGATCAAATGTCATAATTAGCAAAAACGCAAACAGATCAGACAGAGTTCATGTTAATGTGAATATGCGATTCCCACCCCAAGATGCAAAATTATTGGTAATGAAAAATCAATCATTTTCTAAAGCAATAATGGAGATTAGTGAGATTTGTACAATATGTAATGTGGGTCACCAATGGATAAAAGATGGAGAAAATATTGCAGGTTTAGCAATATTTTCCCATGTAGATGAGCAAATTCTAGATAGAGTTTCATTTCACAATACATGGGATAACGTTGCAAGAGTATCAGGACACGTCCAAAAAATTCTTCGATCTAATTTCAGTGAATTTTCAACACAAAATAATACCACAGATGCAACAATTGACAAGTCAATGTATGGTTAAACAGGAAACCGAAATGAACATACACTAGTAAAATGGAGAAAAAATGGAATGATTTCCTTTGATCACAGAATTCTAAGCGAATACAGAATAAAAATAGCAAAAATTGAGACACTTGCAAAATCCATTTTGGCTCATAGAGAACCAAAAAGTGAAGAAGTAAAAGGTGCATCAGAATTTCTAGATGTCATGATTAATGAAACTGACAAATTCTATGAAAATAACAGTACCATATTATCAAACCACGGAAAAAGACCACATGCACGTTCTCGTCTGCCAGAAACTAAAGAATGGAATGAGAATGTGGAGAAATTTTATGAAAAAAATCCACGAAGAAGACCAAGGAAATAATCATTAATTAAACAAGTTGAGATAATTTTTGAATGTGACTAATATCATTTTTAGCTGCCAAATTTAGTGCTACTTGCATCTCTTGCTTGTAAGATTCAGTATTTTCGTCATCATTTTTAATTATTTTACATTCTTGAATAACAGGTAATTTTTTGAAATTTTTGTATTGATCATATGTTAGAACACAGGTGTAGGAGTTAGGATCATCTTTGAAAGCATATTGAATTTTAAACGGCATGGTATCGTTTGATTCCTCTAAAATCATTTCAACTAAGAGATTGATATTAAATGGTTTAAGTAGAATTTTAGTAGGCTTTAACACTGCCAGTTCATTATTCATAGACACAGAGACTACCCCTCCAGTGATGATTAGAACAGTGCTTTTTGGATCAATTTCACGAATTTTTTTTAATGCATATAGCCCATTAAATTTTGGCATCATTAGATCTAATAAAACAACATCAGGGTGCAATTGATTGAATAACTCTACAGCATCCAATCCATTGGAACCTTTACCAATCACATCAATTCCATACAATTCTAAAAGCTCAGACATTGAATAGACAATATCCTCATTATCATCGACTACAATAACAGATGTCATACTATCCCCATACCCACATTAATTCAACCTAATTCCATGATTAAATGGTGTCTGTTTAGAAAATAAATAACACATGAATGATATCTATTCTCATTTTTGTATTCAACATATTATTTTAACATATTATTTTAACGTGTTATTTTAACGTGTTATTTTAACGTGTTATTTTCACATAAAGTATGAATATATGAATATCAGATTAGATAAAACGGTACACATGACAATATTCAGAATTACTCAAACTCAACATGTTGAATTCACAAGTACCAACCTTTTACACTTTTGTCAACAAAATTATTTTCTGCCATCTATTTTTTTATAAATTAATACAATTAGTGCAAGAATTAGAAAATTCCAGACCTGAAAATCTTCTTTGTGGTGAAATTTTGAATATAGATACATCAATACGATTTGTAGGCATATTGTGTAAATGTGGAAGACTAAAGGCATATGATAGAAAAAAAGGAATGATTCCACAACTAAGTGTGTCAGAAACTAAACTAGTACATCGTGAAGCATTGTTAAAAGCCAAAATGAATCATGTTTTTGATAAAAAACTTGGCAAAACAAATTGGTCCATAGAATCAAGAGATAATGTAAAGTGGATTACAGTTAATTTTGACAGAGATCTCATACTGACATCTACAGACAATTCATCAAACCATGATAAGATAGTGCTAAAAATTCTTTCATTATTACAAACTTGAAAATGTACAAAAATGAATAATATTCATTATTTTCAAATCCTATTCAATATTTTTTTCTTTTTTTCATTAAATTCCTTGTCGGTTATAATCCCCAATTCTTTGAGCTTAGCTAGTTTTTCTAGAATCTCAATACTTGTGGCACCATATTGTGTACCTAGTTTAATTCGTCCAACAATTAATTCAAAAAAGTAAAAGAAAGCATTTATAATTTTCTTGTATAATTTTGGACTTTGTTTTTTTAATATTGTACTTTGTTCTAAACTTTTTTCTTTTAGTTTTATGGATTTTTCTTTAATTGATTTCAAATATTGTTGTGATTTTAAAAAATCTGTCCCCGTTGCGGTTGCATCATAAATCTTTTCCAAAGATTCTTTCCCAAATTGTTTTCCATATTCTACAGTTTGAGCATAATTTTTTGTCAAATCATCAAAGACACCCTCTTGTTTTTTTTGAGTTATTTTTTTAAAATCCCCAGATTTTTTATTTTTTTTAACCATGATAATCTTCACATTATTAACGCAGATTGATTATTTTAACATCTTCATTTTTAGATTAGATTCAATTCCCAGAAGCCTTGAACCATTTTTGGCCTCAAACCAAGAGACATTTAGTGGGCATCAGTCATGTGTAAAACTATAGATAAAGTTAGTTAGATTTTTGGGTATTTTCAGATATCTTTTTTAATTCAGATAGAATCAAAACGAGGATTTCCTTGTCACTTAACTTCAAAAGTTCTACTGTTTCTTCTTCGGTGAATTTAATTTCTTCATTTATTTTTGCATATGTCTCAAGATTAACCATATATTATAACAGGAATATGGTGGATGATTAAACTTTCCCATATCTAATTGGGAATAGATAGATGCAGATCCTAAGAAAATATTCTACCTAGAAGCAAAAAATGGAAAGAAATGGATCTATCTCAAATGGGTATTTAGTGATCATAGTTGAACAGTAAAATTTTTGCAATATTTTCAATAATTACCTTAGTATCAATAGGGATTTTTTCAAATTATCCAGTTTTTGGACATTTTGAGCATTTGCCACATAACAATGGTGGCGGAAAGGACTTGGGAAGATATTATGCAAATCAAGCATTGGAACCAGAATATGCAAAACCAGGTGAACCTACACATATTGAATTTAGCATACAGGATGATGATAGAAATGATGTAAATGATGTTCTAACTGCTGTTGAGATTTATGATGCCATTACATATCAAAGAATAGAGGTTTTTCCTTGGACACTTCACAGCATAGGTGATTTTGAAATTTATTATACCTTTGAAAAAATGGGGAATTATTTTGTTGTTATTAGTTTAGATGATGAAAATTCATCACCAGAACACATCATTCCACCAAGACGTATCATTACAAGTACTTTGGATTGTGATTGTCAACGAGCTCTATTCAATATTTCCATCACTCCAGATATCGGAACCGTGTGGAATGTGGTAATGTTAATTGCAATAATATTACCACTGGCAGTGTTTGGTTTGGGATTGGCAATACATTATTTGAATTTGAAAAAGCAAGGAAGACAGCCAGACAGGCCCGAGATGGTAAAATATTTTGTCATGTTTTTGGCAATAGCAGGCGGAATAATCCATCTAGGTGTTTTTGCAGATCATGGGAGTTTAAGAATAGATTACAGTGTATTTTTATTAGCAGCTGCTGCAACTCAAGTAGCGTTTGGTACATTTTATGTATTAATGACGGTCATACAACCAATCAAAACATCCAGACAGTCAATACTTTCACATCATAACAAAACAGTTTTGTTAAATCTAATTGGATTTGTAGGCACTGCAGTTTTATTAGGATTGTATATCTATGTAGTAATTTTTCCACCACCGCTGTCTCCAGATGGACAACCAGAAGAAATAGAATTTGATGGGATATTTGCAAAATCTGTAGAAATTGCAACTATGATAGGAATTATTTACCTTATGCAGTATGAGAAAAAGAAAAAGAATAGATTGCTTGCGGATAACAACATGCAAACAAAATAACTTGAACTATTTTTAAATAATATTTTAGATTCAACTTCATAGTAATTCACCTAGCACAACTCAAGCTAATTTACGCTTTGATTTTTTAGCCCTAGGTTTTGATCTTAACAAACGTCCACAGCACGGGCACCATAATCCTCCCCATTCAATGAATACCTCACATTCTGGACATCGTTTTTGACCTTGCTCATATCTGCCACCTTCAAGACTATTTCCTTTAGATGTGTATTTTTTACACATTCCATTGCAATGCATAATATTTACTGAAAGTTGTAGAAAATACTGTCGTAAAATCTTTTTTACATAAATTTTTCATTTCTGAATCCATCTGGATTCACATACCAAATTGAGGATGAAAATGGAGCAGATCAGGCATAGATTAGTTTGGAATTAGGTTCATTCATCTAATACAGATTATACAAAACCGAACAACAAAACCCATCACCATTCATCATCTTGGAAGATCCAAGTTAATCCCACCATATCTAATGCAGAAACAGTAGTTGAAATTGGATTTTTGGCCTCATGTTCTTCCAGAGAAAATGACTGATCAGGGTTTTTGCCATGTTTGTATTGAATTATTGTTGACATGATATGTAATTACCAAATTTACTTAAAACCCTAATGAACAAATCATCCATACAAATCATCAGTAGTTCCTAAATACCATTTTAGAAAATTCAACATAGTTGAAATTGTCACCAAACAACAAATCGTTATTGGTCTTAAGTTTCAACTTTATTCACACTATCCAGATTAGATGAAATAGCACATGTCGGGATTTAGAATCTAATCCTGTCCATATTCCATATGGTCACATTTTGGACAATAGTATTCAGTTGGAATATTTTTTGTCTCATTTCCCCTTCTTTTGACTTTGAGTGACACAGTGTCCATGTCAACATCACATTTCTTACAAATTTTAGCCATAAATTCCCTACACAAATAATGAACTTAAGCATATTGTAATTCAGAATCTAATCATCAGTAAATGTCACAGGTTCATCGTTTTCGTCATGTTGGGCAAGGTCATCATGTTCTAGAGATTTTATTTGTTTTTTATTTACAAACGCTATAGGCTCTTCATTCTCATCATGTTGTACATTTTCTTCATGTTTTAGAGCGTCATTAATTGCATTTTCAGCATCTTTCTCTCTCGCTCTTTTGTTCATGGATTTTTTACGACAATTGTGAACTTAAGGATTTAGCATAGAGTGCATAATCCAATCTTGTTGAAAAGTAGCCACACATACCAACAGTAGTTTTGCAAAAATTACTCAGTTGTGAAAAGCGAATTCTGCAATTGTGATTGTTCAGTCAATTCAAACAATTATGATAAAGTAAGGTTTATTGGCTTAAAAATATTCATTTAACAGTAATTGGTTTGCACGCCATGTTGTGTTTTCCGAGATAGTGGCTTTGGCTGCTAGTCGTAAAACCAACCGTTAGCATCTTCGGGTGCTAACGACATTATCTCATCAATCTTTTTCTGTGTCTCGGAATTCATAATTGTAATTCAATTCAGTATTCTTTAGACTGGATTGTTCTAATTTTCATTTTTGAAAATCCATAGTTAATTAATAAGGTTCAAAAGCATGCATGTTTTACGGAAAAAAACAGGTCATGGTAATAAAATAGATTGGACTTGAAAAATAATATTTTTACTAAACGCACAATTCTGTTGTTAATTACAGGTATAGGGTTGGTTTTATTCTGGAGAGGGATATGGGAAGTTTCAGCCAGATTTTTCTCTGAAGATACAAGTTTGATCATCGGGCTAGTAATTTTAATTTCAGTTGCGATATACGAACGAAGACAAATCTTTCAATTTTTTGGCGATGGAAGGTAAATTCTTAATTCATAGAGGAAATAACAAAAACCGTATGAAAAAATGTCAATGTACAAAATGTCAGTGTCCAAATGAAATCAAGGAATTTGGTCACAGATATGAGGAAGAAAATGCAATAGTTCAAGCAGAATTCAATAAAGATGTGGATAAAGTAGAATCAATTATTGAAGATATTTGTCAGTCATGTACTAAAGGTCAGCACAGTGGACAGCCAAAGTCATAAGAAAAATAAATTTTTTTGAAATACGAATTTTTTCTAAACAAATTTTATTGCAGCATATCCTACAACTGACTCGACATTTCCTGACACATCTCCACTTGTTGCATAGCTGAGTAATTCTCCTTTTGTTGCACCTAGATTTTTACATGCAACCATTGTTGATGCCATGGCCCCATAACCACATGCAGTAACTCTTTTTTCACTTAACACTTGATAGAATTTTTCTATATTCATCTCTAAAATTGGCTCTATCAATGCCTTGTCTTGTTGATGTGCAAAAGAATTTTCTTCATAATGTGTAAAATCGGATGATGCAATAATTATTGTATTTTTCTTTTTTGCAATTTCAGAAACTGCATTTCCAATATCTATTGCAGTTTTCATATCCTGTGATCGTAAAATAATAGGAAGAATCTGAAAATCATTTGAAAGTATTTCTTGCAACATTGGAATCTGTACTTCTAAACTATGATCTTGAGAATGAGAATATTCATCAATTTCAATGTACTTTGATAATTCCGCTACTTGTTTTGCTGATTCTGAATCAACTTGAACTATTCCTAAGGGAGTCCTCCATTGCGCATCAATCATCGTAGATACATCTCTTCCAACACCAAAATGATTTGGTCCAATTATGATTGCAAGTTCGGGGTTTTGAGATGCAATTGATTTGTAAGAATGGCATGCAGTTGGACCTGAATAGACATAGCCTGCATGAGGGCAAATTACTCCAAATATTTTCCTATTTGATATTGTGGGATTACTGCCCGGCCCATATTTGTGATCCATACAATTCTTGATCATGTTTCTCAAGTCCACTTCACCTCCAGGATAAAACTGCCCTGCTACAACTGGCTCTCTAATCATTGATTTGTTTTATTCATTATTTTATAAAAAATCATCAGATGATTCTCGGATAATATTCCCATTAGGTGTCTCTTCTTTGAAAATTACTCCTTGAAATCTTGAGATTTTGGTATTCTTGTCTTTCCATGCATCTTTTTCCAGTCCAGCTTTTTGACATGTATATTTGAGAAATTCCTCCACATTCCAGCCATATTCTGCTGGAACTTGCGGTAATAACAAACCTGATGTGTATGAATTTTCTACAATTAATCCATCTCTACCAACTTTGATCTCTGTGAGATATTCTGAAGGTTGCTTTACTTTAATCTCCACAGGCGGAGTTAGAACTGTAACCTCAAAAACAATTTCATCTAGTTCATCAATAGTTACAGGATTGAATCGTGTATCTTGTGTTGCAGCTGAGATTGCAGCATCAATTAACCCTTCAGATAATTTCTTTACAGGCAGTGGAAATCCAATACATCCTCGCAATAAATTTTGTTTGTTTAGTGTTACAAATATTCCTGAACTAAAATCAAATTTGGAATCAAATGTAACATCGCTAATCTTTGAATTGCTTCTTAGAATTTCACTCACAGCTTTTCTTGCCATCTTCACTAGTTCTGCCCCATCAGAATCAGAAAATATCTTAGATTCTTTCATACTTGTTAAATATGTAAAAACGCAATAAAAAACATTGACAATACTTGGCAAAGAAGCAGAACTGTATGAAACACTACCGGATGATAAGGTAAAGTGTACAGCTTGTGCCCGTTACTGTGAAATGGGCAAGGGTCAAGTTGGTTTATGTGGAATTAGAGGAAATGAAAATGGCAAACTGCAGCTATATGCATATGGCAAGGTAATTTCAGGCCATGTTGACCCCATTGAGAAAAAACCACTGATTCACTATAATCCAGGAAGCAAAGTATACTCTATTGCAACAACAGGATGCAATTGGCTCTGCAGATATTGTCAGAATTCAGATATCAGTCAGCGTAGAACTGTTGAAGGAATTGATATGACTCCAGATGATGTTGCAAATACTGCAGTAAAATATGGAGCACACGGAATTGCATATACTTACAATGAACCATCTATCTTCATTGAATTTGCACGTGATTGTGGAATTGCCGCAAGAAAAAAAGGACTGTTTAATGTTTTTGTCTCAAACGGATATGATACTCCTGAATCAGTTTCAATGATGAATGAGTTTCTTGATGGGATCACTGTTGACTTTAAAGGAAATGCAGAAAAAGAGTTTACTAGAAAATTTATCGGAGTTCCTGATCCGCAACCAATCTTTGATACTCTCTTGGAAATTAGAGATAAGACAAAAATTCATGTTGAAATTACTGATTTGATTGTTCCCAAAGTAGGCGATGATTTAGAACACGCAAAAAAACTTTCAAAATTTGTTTATGATGAGTTTGGACCTGAAATGCCAGTCCACTTTTTGAGATTTCATCCAGATTACAAAATGATGGACTATCCTAGCACTCCAGTTGAGACTTTGGAAAAACACTATCAAGTTGCAAAAGATGTAGGTTTGAAGTATGTGTATTTAGGAAATGTTCCTGGCCACAAATGGGAGCACACCTACTGTTCTGAATGTAACAAAATAGTCGTAAATCGTTATGGATTTAGTATACGAGAGTGGCATCTTGATAAAAACAATTGTTGTGAATTTTGTGGAAATCGTATTCCAATAGAAGGTAAATTACAAGAAGGATACAAACAAGATCGTTTTCAGTTTGTATCTTAATTGTTTTAGATTAATTGTATAAAAATAAAAGAAGAAAAGCACATCTTCAGAATTTTCATAATGCAAGTAGAGACACGATAACCAAACGAAGTAATCAGGATCTTGTCAATGTGATTTTCGTCGAATCAAGATAGGCTTAATTTCTAAGAAATTTGAACTGTTTTAAAAATAAAGAAAATTACTGTACGTTGACAGATTTTTTCTTTTGAGTAGGTGTAGGTTTTGTTTTTGGTAATGTAATATCCAATACACCATCGGTTAGTTTTGCCTTTACTTGTCCTGGGATGATTTTTTCAGAGAAAGGAATTGTTTGATAGTACGATACACTATGTCTTTCTTTTCTAAGATAATTTTTCTTCTTTTCCTCTTCTTTGTGCTCTCCTGTGACTTCAATAGAATTATCAGTCACATTGAGTTTTAGCTCATTCTTCTTGATTCCAGGAGTATCCATCTTTATTCGGAATTGGTTTCCCTCATCTATAATGTCACAAGATGTGTGAGGCATAGATATTGATGGAAAAGATGAAAATGCTTTTTCCATTTCCTTTCTAAAACTTTCAATGGATCTATCAATATCAAACCAATTTGAACCTCTAGATGGAGTTACAGCAGAACTTGGTTTTGCTAATTTTTTTGCCATAGGAATCAGAGACAAAAATAGTATTAAGTTAATATCGCAAATATTCACATTTGAAAATCGCAGATAGAAAAACTCTAGAAAGAGGTGTCCAAACGTTCTACTTGAAGTGTTGGTTCAATTTTATAGAATTAGATTCTAAATTGTGGATGAAAATGGATACATCTAGGCATGAAAACCATTCTACAAAACGTCTAATTTTGATTTTCAGAGTTGGGAGCAACCGAGTATTTTATGTAAAATGCCATTATAGTAAATCCATGACAACATTAAGTGAATTACGTGCATGCAAATCCTGCGGAAATGTATTTGCCAAAA
The DNA here is from genome assembly GCA_013203245.1 of Candidatus Nitrosopumilus sp. Taxonomy (GTDB): domain Archaea; phylum Thermoproteota; class Nitrososphaeria; order Nitrososphaerales; family Nitrosopumilaceae; genus Nitrosopumilus. Next base: position 4,111 of record JABMOR010000056.1, on the reverse strand, counting down.
AAGCAGGGGTGGTGATCATAACTAGCTGCCCTCAGTGTGACGGTACAAGTTTTGATACAATATCTGTAAATGAAGAATCATTGTAGATAGAGTGAGCACTAGTGAAATATAATTTTCACATGTGAGAATTTTAGACGAGTTTAACTACCCAAATCGTTCCTTAAAATCATGAGTAATTCTTGTAATTGTGGTTCTTGCGGCCATGAAAAAATTGATGAATGTTACACAAAACAATGTGGATGTTGTTTAACTGATCATCAAGGTGCATTTGCAAAAAATAGATAACATATCATAAATTGTTAATGATTGGCTCCCATTTTAGAAATACATAGAGTAATCAATCAACTACTAGCCTTTTCACTCATTAACCATCATATTTTATAATTTTCAAACATTGCTTTTTATCAGGATTATAATTAAAAGAAAATTCTTAATTGTCAGAAATAACAATCAAGATAATACTAATGTAAAGGATTTCAGGCAATATTGTTATGAATTCTGAAAGTCAAAAAAAAATAGATGATATCATGATTGAAACAAACGAGAAAGTTTCTGCAATTGTAAATGAGATCAGAGATATCAGATTCTCCAAAATGAATGAACAAGATAAAGAAACAAAATGTGACAAATTAAGAGAAGAGTTTAAAAAAACTATGATTGAAGAGGAGAGAAAAATAGAGAAAGTGATGACGGATTCCAATGAAAATTAATGAGGTAGACCCAGATTATGAAACAGTAAAGATTGATCAGATTGGAATAATTGATCCTCTCACGGGTGCAGTTGTATTCAAAGATGAAACAGTTGAATTTGCAATGTCTGGTTTTTCATCTGAAGTTGCTAGGTGTATTGCTGATTTTTTAGAGGAAAAACGTGATGACCCACCTACAATATATCGTCTAGTTGAACAAATCTGTGAGGAAAACGGAATCCTTTTGGTAAAAGTCAAAATCTATGAAAGTGGAGGTATTTTCAGAGCAAATCTGTATTTCACTGGAAAAAAAGATATGGTGTTTAGAAATTTCAGAGCGTCAGATGCAATAGCATTAGCAACATATTACAGCATCCCAATTTTGGTAAGAAAATCAATGTTAAAAGATATTCAGAAAAAATAAAATTTTACGAATCATATCTGTTTATCCAAACTCTTGGAAATAGGATTGGGTTTTGTTTTCATTAATTTTGTGACATTATCAAAACACGATGCACACAGATGTAATCCCTCCAATTTTTTCATTGTTCCGGTTTTCAGACATATGTGACACATCCAATCTGCCAAATCTTATCCCAATTTTTTAATTTCTAAGCGAATTTCCTCTAGTTCTTTTTTCAATTCTCCTTTTTCAGTTGGAGTGATTGAATCAGAGCATAGTTTACGAAGTATAAAAAATTCTTTGTCTTTTAATGATGTGATATAGTTTGACTCACCCACAATATTTTTAGAAATTTCTTTAGACTTAACATTTTCTTCTAGACAATAATATGAAATTCAAATTTGAGAACTATGCTATGTGTTTAATTATTATTTTTACTTATATTATGCGCATTAAATTTCAGTTTAGTGCAATTCACGGAAACGTAGGTATTGACCCAGGCGATGGACTATGGTTTGCCGTTTATGCGCTTCCGTGTTTAATTAATTATTTTACATAAACATAGACTGTATTTTCACATATGAGAACTTTAAACTAGTTTAACTATCAATTTGACGATACCAGATCATGAGTATGAAAGGAATGTACATGCTAAATACTCCGGAATATACGGAAGAAAATATCCGCAAAGCCCTAGAAATCCTATACGTAGATAGAGCGAATGAATTTAGAGTTATCACAAGCGTGTTTAGGTGAAGAAAATATACATGAAATGCCAAACTGGAAGGAATTCATTTTGAATTTTTGTTTGGATGTAGGGGATTCATTCAAAACATGGACGGGTCAAAAACCACCATCTACAACTTCCCCACAAAAAGATCTAACTCTTCTAAGACAGTCAGGTAATGGCATGGCATCGATGAATCAATTAACACATGTGCTAAACATATCATACAATATTGCAATGGAATTTAAAGAGATTTACAAACGTCTCAAATAACTAATTTAATCTATAAAAATAAAAAAAGAACAAGTCCATACAAAATCCCGTTTAGTTTCCTTTAGAGCATTTCGCTCGGGGGGTTGTGGTGAACTTTGTTCTTGGGAATTATATGACGTTTTGAAATTTAAATATTTCTGTGATTTTGAAATGTTACAAATTGAAGTTTAGAATAAATCATCCATATTGTTTAAATCCAAGAATTGTAATACCACGTTTGATATGAGCTATAGACCCAAAGTTCAAGAAGAATACGATGATTACGAATCTTTCGATCTCGGAAACGATTCAGAATCTGACCAATTCAATTATGAAGATGGTTAATCTTCAAAGCCCCTCATCGATGACGCAAGTCAAGATCTTAGGGCTGAGGATTTACAAATCTTCTTTTTTATTCTAGTTTAGGTTTAATTCCACGGAGGCTTGAACCATTTTTGGAGAATATTTAGGCATACAAAGAACCCTAATGTTTTAGATCAATTCCCTCCATCAAAAATTAAGAAACTGGGTTCACAGGACAAGGGATTCAATTTAGTTTCGGCTTAGTAGTATCCCTAGGAAGAGACTAGTTTTCTCCCTAGGAAGAGACTAGTTTTCTCCCTAGGACATTACATTCTATCAGGAGCTTTAATTCCCAGAAGATCTAGTGATTTTTCCAAAACAATTTTGAAAGAATTTACTAAACAAAGACGTGAATTTTCAAGTTCAAGATCTCCCAAATCCAAAACCTTTGATTTTTCATAAAATGAATTGAATGCTACTGCCAGATTATAGCAATATCTTGCAATTACTTTAGGAGATAAATTATTTGCAGCATCTAGAACTTGTAAATTAAAGAGACCGATATTTTTAATCAAATCCAATTCTGATTTTTCTTTTAACAAAGAGAAATCAACATCTATTGTAGGAGTGCGACCAGATTTTTCCAATATTCTTGAAGCTCTTGCATGAGTATATTGAATATATGGTGAAGTGTCACCCTCTAAACTAAGGGATTTTGTTAAATCAAAAGTAATGATTTTATCCAAATCTTGTTTTATCATTTCATATCGCAAAGTACCAACTGAAACTGAATGTGCAATTGCTTCAATTTCAGAATCATCCATTTCAGGATGTCTTTTCTTGGTTTCATCTCTAGTTTTTTCTTTTAAAATTTCATATACAGAATCAGCAGAAACGTACAGACCTTTTCTGCCAGACATTTGAGCTTGTTTACCATCAGTGTCCAATCCAAGTGTTTTTGCAGTTTCTGAACTCAAAGTAACAGACTCGTATCCAAGGTGATTATATGCATCAGGAATAGATTTGAATTTGCCCATCAATGAAGTGATAATTTTTTGCAATCTTGCTTGCCTTGAATCAATTACAGTGACAACTTTTTCGCCTGTAAAATTTTTAGATATTTTATCAGATTCTTTCAAAGTAGTTTGCCATAGGACTCTAGAGGTAGGTTGCTCTTTTTCATATTTTTCATAGTTGAATGGATCCTCAAGCAAGCCCAATTTCCAAGCAGCGTATGGAATATCTTTAGCAATATACGTTGCAGTTCCATTACTGCGAACAATTACCTTATCCTCTTCTTTATCTTCACCACGAATTACCCAGCAACCACCATTCTTACCTTCATTTTCAAATTCAACGAGTTTCATCTCTTTGAGTTTTTCAAAGATTTCACTCCAAAGACCTGAACGAATAATCTGTGATTCAAAATTCAGACAATCATAAGTGACACCAAGATTCCAGCAAGTTTCAAGTTGTCCTGCTAAGACGCGCCTAGTAATTTTATCTGCAAACTGTGCAATTTCAGAATTACCATCTTCAAGTTCTTTGAGAATGTTTTTTCTAACTGCCTCGAGACTAGGATCAGCCTCGTATTTCTCAGTTGTTTTAACATAAACATCATCACCACAATAATGATCAAACTTCTTTCCGTTTGGAGGTTCTTGAGCATACCCAAGGAGTTTGAATCCAACTATAATATCAGCAACTTGAAGTCCAGAATCATCAATGTAATTTAGC
>JABMOR010000055.1 GCA_013203245.1 Candidatus Nitrosopumilus sp. | reverse complement strand
GGCTATTTTTTTCTGTCCTTTGTATAGTGTGATGACTTCTTCATTTGTAGATGCATCTTCAACTGCTTTATCTGCTCTGATCTTCCCAGTAAATTTAGGAAATCTCAAAGCTAATCCTGTATCTTTTCGTATCATGTTCAAAGCTGCTTTGTGAATTGGACTGAGAGTTATTTCTGACGCTACAACTTCGATGACTAATTCAGGCTCAAACCATACATCTGCTTCCATCTCACTTATGATGCGCGGATTTTTTTTAATTGAAACTTTGGGATTTAGAATTTGGTATAGTTGATCTAAGGACTCGTCTGTAAAGCCTGTACCTACTTTACAAATACTTGGAAAAGTATCTTCATCTTCATCATAAGTTGCTAAAAGTAGTGTTCCATAATTTCCAGTTCTTCTACCTTTTCCAAAATATCCGCCTATTACTACAAGATCTAGACTATCTCCTAATTCATTTCTATACTCTCGTTTTAGTTTTAACCAATGACTTCCTCTGGAACCAGCTTGGTATGGTTTGTCTAACATTTTTAGCATTAATCCTTCACTACCTGCGTTGATACTATTTTCCATAAAGTCTTCAATTTCACTTTTATTTTTTACTAAACTCATGGGGATGTATTTTGCAAAGTCATCTTCTTTTACGTGCTTTTCTAGTTTCTCTCTTCTTTCTTTGTAAGTTAATTCCATACAATTTTTTCCATTACAATACAATACGTCAAAAAAATTCACTGTAATTGGATATTTTGTAATTGCTTTTTCTATTTTGTATTTTCTTCGTCTATGCATTAATTCTTGAAATGGTAAAAAATCTCCAGTGTTTTCATTTATTGCTACTGCTTCAGCTTCTAAAATAATATTATCTGCTTGAATATTTTTAGGAATTTTTTCTATAATATCTGGATAATAACTTTCAATGTTTTCCAAACTTCTAGAAAACAATACTACTTTGTCTCCTTCTATGTGGAGTTGCACTCTTTCTCCATCTAGTTTGTATTCTGCTGCAAACTCATTCCCCATTTTTTCAATTGCTTCATCTTCACTCTTCACTCTATCTGCTAACATCGGTCTAATGGGATTGAATAATGTGATTTCAAATTTTTCAATTCCCTCTAGACCTTTTGTTGCAACTGTTTCTGCAACTTTTCCTAAATCACTAGATACATTGTATGCGTATTGTAATTTTTTCCTGTTCCCCTTATCTCCTGTAAATGCTATTGCTAAAGCATCCATAACTGTATTTTCGGCAACTCCTAATCGCAGTGTTCCAAGTAATAATTTTGTAACAAATTTTACTTCTGTTGGTTTTGACTTATTCCATAAGCTTGAAATGAAATTTATTTTTTTATCTTGAACATTTTTTCCTGCACCTTCTAATTGAGATATGTCCCATAATATTTCGTAAATTTTTTCAACTGTGTTGGATTTGATGTCAGAAACTGATTTGTCATGTGCCTCTGAGTCTGATACAAAATCAAATAATCCTGTCTGTGTCTTTCTTTCTAATACTTTTGAAATTGTGGTTCCAAGATCACCTACTTTGTTTAGCATTTCAATTATTTCTTTTTCATTTATTCCTAGCGACTTCTTTGCAGCTCTTAATACTAATTTTTCAGAAACTCCTAATTCAATTCCCTCAAAGTCTGGTCTTAATTTTCCTTGAATAAGATATACAATTTTTGAAATTACGTCGTGAGGAGTTTTTTCAAATAATTCTACTAAAAATTGTGTTAATTCTAATCTTTTTCTAGTAGATTCCATTTTGTTAAAAGATTCAGACAAAATTGAAAACTCCATTTCACTTCTCTATGTGATCTTGAATAAAAGTCTGAATTAGATGTATCTGAAGATTGTTGGTTTGTCAGAATTTTGAAGATCTGAAACTAGTGCAAAGTTGTAAAATGGGTATGATTCTTTGTATTGTTTCATAAAACTCCATGCAACATCATGTGTTTTGAAATTTGTTCTAATTCCGTCAATCTTACTTTTTTTGCCATACACATCAAATGGTACGACCGTGTACTCTTTGGGGCGGTTGTGGGGTCTTGCTTTAAGAAACCACGCAAGTGCAAAAATAAAGACTGTTCCTAAAATTACATATTCTCCAGCAATTTTGAAAAACGTGATAATTATTCCTGGGATGGTTTGCCCAAATAACACTGCTACAAAACTTGAAAATGATATGACTGCTAATGCTGTGAAAATATACGTCTTCCAATCAAACACCTTTTGAAAAGCATTCATGACCTATTGTAATTAGTATCTTTTTTGATTTAACTTTTTCCTATGATTAAAAAGATCCAAATTTACTAATCTGGATCTTCGTAATTTTCTCTCTTTTCACCTGATGAAACCTTCTCCATTGGTTTCATTTTGGTTTCAAGAATATCCATTCTTGCTCTATACCCTTCAGCATATTCTAACTCTGATGGAACTAGTGTTGCTGGATGAATGAATCCTTGACTTCTAATTGCAATTGCTTTCTTTGTTGCAATTTCTCGTATGTAATCCCAATCTGGTGTTGAAAATCCATCAAATGGTCCTACCAATTTACCATTGTGCATACTGAATACCAGTGCTTCTACAATTGGAATGCAAAAGTTGATTGATGCTGCTGAGTTTAATTTCACTGGCATTAATGGCATATTGTGACTGCCTCTTGTATTTCCTGCAACATAGTGTGGATTGTTGAACATACTTCCAACTTCTTCTGTTGCTGGAAAATTCTTTTGTGTTCTTACTAACATAATTGGATCATCTTTTCCAACATATTTTCCTGCAATGTTGTGTAATCTATCTGTAGATGCGTCGAGAATTGGTTCGCCTTCTTTTGTGTATACAGAATCTACAACATATCTTCCTGGGTACATTAATGCTGCTTCAATAGTTGGTTTGTCTTCCCATAAATGTAATTCTGCAATTTGTGCTTTTTCAACATCCATGATATTCATTACTACTCCACTTGCAAGAGATTTGTTTACAATTAATGCTGTATTACTTAATGAATCTACAAACATTTTGTATATTGGATAGTTGAATGCACCTGGTTCTGTTTTATCTGCTGCAAAAATAGTAAATGCTTCATTGGGTCTTTCTTCGAATTCTAATTCTGCAACTCCAGGACCCATTCCTTTTACGTTTCCTGAAAATGAATCTTTTAACAAATCTTGACCTGCACCATACAATCCCTCATCTTTTGCTACCTGAGTTCCTGCCATGAATGCATCCCATGCTAATTTATGGACTTTTTCATTACCAACACCATGTGTGTGAGTCATTACAATGTGAGTATCATCTCCACAATATCCAATGTAATGATCGATAAGTAAATCGCCTGAATTTTCAACGGTATTTCTAATTGCTTTGATTAGGCCGTCACTAGGTTTTGTATGTCCGCCAATTCCGCCGACATCTGCTTTGATAACTGAAACTGTAATTTTCATAATTGTAATTTTTATCTCTTTGATTTATGTGCTTTTAGCTAAGTTCTGTGATCTGTAATTAATTGAATATTCTTTATTTTTTCTTCAAAAATTCATAACAGTAATAAATGCCCTCAGCAAGGCAATCCATATGGCAGATAAACCACACTTGAACCTGATTGTTACAGGACATATCGATAATGGAAAATCAACTACTATGGGTCATTTTTTGATGGATCTCGGAGTTGTAGATGAACGAACTATTGCAGCTCATGGTGCAGAATCCGAAAAGACCGGAAAAGGTGATACTTTCAAGTATGCATGGGTTATGGATAACATTAAAGACGAAAGAGAGAGAGGTATTACAATCGATCTAGCTTTCCAAAAGTTTGAGTCACCAAAGTTCTTCTTTACTTTGATTGACGCTCCTGGTCACAGGGACTTTATTAAAAACATGATTACTGGTGCTTCTGAAGCAGATGCCGCCATTCTAGTACTTTCAGCAAAAGAAGGTGAAACCGATACTGCAATTGCAGCAGGTGGACAAGCAAGAGAACACGCATTCTTGCTCAAAACACTCGGTGTAGGCCAACTAATTATTGCAATCAACAAAATGGATGCAGTCGAATACAAAGAAGATGCATTCATGGCAGCCAAAGCAAAAGGTGAAGCCTTAGCAAAATCTGTTGGTTATAAATTAGAAAACGTACCATGCATTCCAGTTTCTGGATGGAAAGGCGATAACTTAGTCAAAAGATCTGAGAATATGGATTGGTACAAAGGTAAAACATTACTTGAATCCTTTGATGACTTTAAAGTAATTGAAAAACCAATTGGTAAACCACTACGTGTACCAATTCAAGACGTTTACACTATTACAGGTGTAGGTACTGTACCAGTAGGTAGAGTTGAAACAGGTGTAATGAAAGCAGGTCAAAAAATCATTGTCATGCCTTCAGGTGCACTAGGTGAAATCAAATCTATTGAAACACACCACACTGAAATGCCAACTGCAGAAGCAGGTGACAACATTGGTTTCAATCTTAGAGGTATTGAAAAGAAAGATATCAAGAGAGGAGATGTCCTTGGTACTCCTGATTCACCACCAAACGTTGCAAAAGAATTCAAAGCCCAAATTATTGTTATTCACCACCCAACAGCAATTGCTCCTGGTTATACACCAGTAATGCACGCACACACTACACAAGTTGCAGCAACTGTTACTGAGTTCCTCCAAAAGATCAACCCAGCATCTGGTGCAGTCGAAGAAGAAAATCCAAAATTCCTTAAAGTTGGAGATTCTGCAATTGTAAAAATTAGACCTGTGAGACCAACATGTATAGAAACTTTCGCAGACTTCCCTGAAATGGGTAGATTCGCCCTTAGAGATATGGGTGCAACTATCGCAGCAGGAATTGTCAAGGAAATTACTGAGAAGTACGAACCATAGGCTGATTTATGACTCAAACTGCCCGTGTCAAACTTACTTCTGTCAGTCTACCAAAACTAGATGACGTATGTAGTGAGATAATGGGTATCGGAAAAAAACCCGGTGTTAAAGCTCTTTCGGCGTTTGATGCCGGTTACGAGCGGTTTTGTGGAGGATTCCTTTTTTGTCCGCACCAACGGTCGGTTGATGGCCACCCCTTTGTTCGTGGTGGTGCTCCTTCTGGAAAGCACGGATGTTGTGTTTGCGGTTGATTCGGTGCCGGCGGTCCTCGCCATTACCACGGATCCGTTCATCGTGTACACCTCGAATGTATTTGCCATCCTCGGGTTGAGATCCATGTTCTTTGCGC
>JABMOR010000054.1 GCA_013203245.1 Candidatus Nitrosopumilus sp. | reverse complement strand
TTAGTCTAATATGGCAACTTTTGGTACTAAATGATCATTTTTAATCAAAACATAATGACTCCTAAAGAGCGAGAACATTTGCAAAAATTAGATGACTTGGTACTAAATGCTTCATCAGAAGAACTCAAAAAAATTCAGGAAATAGATAATCAAACCCAAATGGAAGGATTATCGCTATATGATGTATATCTTGATTCAAGTTCATTGGTAAACCAAAGTATCAAAAAACCATTTAGAAAATCTTAATTTTACATTCTTTCCTTTAAATGTGGGTTTGTGATTTTTGAATCTATATTGGTATCCTCTAAAACCAAAAAAACAGCAGCTAAAAAAGTAACCAAAAAAACAGTAGCTAAAAAAGTAACCAAAAAAACAGTAGCTAAAAAAGTAACCAAAAAAATAACAGCTAAACCAATATCTGCATCAAAGCGAACTAAACTAATCTGTATTTCTCATAAAGAAGATTGCGATGGAATTAGTTCTGCTGCTCTTATTCGTCAAGCATTTGGCGGTGATGCAATTCTTGTAGATTATCCTGGACAGATGGAGGCATTAAATCAAGTTGTTTTAGATGAAAAATTAAAATCGTTATTCATATGTGATTTGGGATTAAGTAAAAAAACTCAAGATGAATTTATTGATATTATGACAAGATTAAGAAAAAATAAAGTTTCAGTTACTTACATTGACCATCATGATATTGATCCTACTGTTGTAAAAGCATTAGAAAAAATTAAGGTTAAGGTTATTCATGATATCAATGAATGTACTACTGTTCAAGTATACAATGCATACAAATCAAAACTTAATGATCATGCATCATTTGTTGCAACTTGTGCTGCTATCACTGATTACATGGAAGATAGACCAATTGGTTCAAAATTACTTCAAATCTATGACAGACAATTTGCTTTGATTAGTGCAACGGTAATGACGTACAATATTGTCGGCCATCAAAGAGAACCTGATTATTTACAATACTTGGTTGAAGAATTAGCAGAATCTAAATTCCCTCATGATATTCCAAATACTTTTGAATTTGCCCAAATTCAAGTAGAGAAATTATCTCGAATGATTGCCAAAGTAAAGGTAGGAATGAAAACCATGAACAATCTTGGATATATGGAAATTTTAGATGCTGGTGCCAGTGGTGCAGTTAATTTTGTTATGGGTTTGTCTGGAAAAGATGTCGGTGTTGCATACAAAGAACGGGTAGATCATGGAATTTATGCTGTTTCAGTTAGAGGTTCAAAGAACTGTAAAGTTCACTTGGGCAAAATTGTTAATCTTTTAGCAACAAGTCTTGGTGGATCTGGTGGTGGACATGATAAAGCATGTGGTGCCGTTGTTCCAAAACCAAAAATTAAACAATTCATTACAGAATTAAATAAAAAAATAAAGTAACTATCTTTTTAAAATTTATTAAAAAGATTCACAGGACTAACTGCTTACAAATTAAGACAAGAAGAAAAACTGCAAAAAATTATTTAATTTGTTTTAATTAATTTAAAATTTAGGTAATATGGAAAGTCTTGTTTTTGATGAAACAATGATAATTGAAATTATTGATATTGTCAAAACAAGTGATGCTATGACTCCGAATTCAGGAATTACTACGCCGTCTTTGATTTCAACTTGAATTGATTCTTTATGCTCTGATGCGACTCCTTGGTTTGCAGTAATTGTATACATTCCATCTTCTTTCCACATTGAACCTCCTACCTTAATTTGAACTTCAAAATCCCCATAAATTCCTGGAGTCACTTGTGCTATAGTGATCAAGTTCCCAACAGGAGAATTTACGATTAATGTAATGTCTGAATCTCTGAAACTTGTGTTTCCAGTAATTATAATTACATCTGAACCATTTACTGCATCAGCTGTCATTGAAATTCCGCTTGAAATAACTGGTATCTCTTTTTCTGATATTGTCCCTTGGGTTGATTCTGGAATGATGTTTCTTGGAATTTCTTGTGCTATGACTGTAAATTGAGTGGATGCAATAATGTCTGTGTCATCATGACTTGCAGATACCAAATATGTGCCTGCTTTGAAACTTGGAGGATTTAATAATTTTTTAAATTCACCATTGTCTTCAATTGCTAATTGTGGGGCAAAAACTAGTGCTCCATCTGGACCAATAATTCTAAGTTTTATTGGCTTGAATTGAGATACATCTGTAATTTTTCCTGAAATCCATACTGAATCCAATGATTTGATTTCTTCTGAAGAAACTTCTAATTCTAATGTTGTTTCTGCAAAAGCTGAGGTTGAAATCATTGAAACTATGATTAACATAAACAATGAAATCTTTAGCATTCCTATACGTCGTTCATAACTGTATATGAACTATTTCTACAAATGTATGGTAATCTTCTTAATCTTTAATTTTTTTATCTACATTCTTTCTTTTTCTTAGGATTTTCTTAATCTGTCTGTACCCTAATACGGGCAGAATGCAATAAACACAACCTATCTTTGAAACTGAGCAGCAGCATAGGCATTCGCATTTTCCTTTTTCGTGATTACATTCTGGGCAATTCATTTTTTACTCTTATCTTTAGTTCTGTTTTACGGGATACCTTTGTACTCTGAATTCATTATCTAAAAAAATCTATTTAAAATAATTTCCAAATTGATTATTCTGAAAACTCTACAATGGCATCTATTTCAGTCATTGAATCTAATGGTAAACAAGCTACTCCTACTGCGACTCTGGAATGTTTTCCTTTTTCACCAAATATTTCAAAGAGTAAATCTGATGCTGAATTGATGACTTTTGGGTGTTGTGTAAAATCTGGCATTGAATTTACAAATCCTGAAAGTTTTACAATTTTTGTAACCTTGTCTAAACTTCCTAATTCTCTTTTTATCTGGGCAAGAATGTTAATTGCACACATTCTTGCAGATTTTTGTGCAGTATCTATATTGTCATCTGAAACTTTTCCTGTAAAAATTACTTTTCCATCTTCCATTGGAATTTGACCTGAGATAAATAACAAATTTCCAGTTCTTATCACAGGTACATATGATCCTGCAGGCGTAGGTGGATTTGGAAGTTTGACTCCTATGGATTCAAGTTTTTCTTCAATCAAGATTATTGTGCTTGATTTTAGGCTGATTTTAGTATTTAGAAATGGAATTTGTTGATAGTTTCTCTTACCGTTCAAACTGATTAGAAGATATTGTATATGCGAAAAATTTAATGTTAATTGTCACTAGAGGCATTCTATGATGAGGATCTAATGGGTGTCTTTAGTGACACTTGATAATTTATTTTAGATTTTAAGATATCCTGCTTTTGGAATTTTACTGGTAAAGTCCCTTTGTAACAATATTCTCTCCTCTGTTCCTCTACCTTGAAGTAATCTTTGATTTATTTCAGCCATGAATTCATTAATTTGATTAAAACAATTTTTCAATTCTTTTTTTAATTTGTCATCATCACTATTTTCTTTAGTCCATAGAATTGATGATGCTAATTCAAACATGCCTGACATACTAGTTAACAATAATTCATAATCTGATTTTGTATATTTGTTAAATTTACTTGAAATAAGACCTTTTGATATGTCTACAAATATTTTTCTATTTTCTAAATTCTTTATTGTTGAATTTATTTTAGATTCATATGTAAACATAATATTATTTATAAAACCAATATTTTCTTCCATCGAATAGTGATAATATTTTACATAATATGCGTCATCTTTGTAACCATGTTTCTTAATGTGCCCCAACACTTCCATTCTTTTCAAAATTTCTTTTAGTTTAGTCCTGTTGAATCTTTTTTTGTTATTCAAACATGTTTGCCATAAATCCCCAAAATAGTTTTTTTCATCATTCATACATTCTAAGATATAACCTATTGAAATTATTTGCATGGCCTATCTCTTAATTGGAATTATTTATTGGTGGTGACCCTAAATTTTGTATATCGCTGAGCGTATTTCTGACTTTGAGGTATGAAAACTGAGTATTTTGTACATGTTTTTTACTTGCTATTATAATGAATGTCAAAATCAAATCAATATTGTATATGCTGTATCATGATGAAGAATTAGATGAGGAAGAATTGAACAAATGCTTTGCAAAATTTGATTCTAAGACTATTGAACTAATTCTGAAAGAATACAAAAATGATTGATAATGAAAAATTAGTAAATCAAATATCTGCATTTATTGAGAAAAATCTTGGAGGACAGACCCCTTTTCAAAGCACATCTGATTTTATTTCATATATTGCCTATAAAGAATCTCAGAAAAAGTCCAACAGTGATTTAAAATCCCTGGAATAATTTTTTCTAATTTTTACTTATTTTGATAAGAACTTTTTCGCCCTTGTTTGAATTATTCTGATACACTGTTCTTGTTTTGTACCCTTGTTTCAGAAGACATCCGTTCAAAATTGATACCCATGGCAATGAATGACCGCTGTTTAATTTTGATTCTACTGTTATATTTTTGGTATTTGCTTCAAAATTAGCATGACCTGAGCATGTAATTTGCATTACTGCATCAATGATCTCAATTACGTCATCTAGTGTTTTTGTTTTTAAAGAAACTCCATTTTTCTCCAAAAGTTTGAACATGTCTGCTTCTGGTTTTTTAGATATCATTGCAGAGTCTAGCAAATATAGTAGACCTGATTCGTTGACAATTTTAATAATTTTGTAAATCTCTTGCGCTTCAGTTTTTGTCATGTCTGCCAAGGCTTTTGTCTTTGTTGCATTTTTCCAAATATTTGAAAACATTTTCTCTTGATTTATGCCTAAAATATCCGTAGATGAAAAAATAGCACCTTTACCATTCTCGTTATTTATCATTAACAATTCTGTTTCATCAAAAATAAAACAGTTCTGTGCAATGTCTGATGCTCTGATTTCTACTCCGTCAGGAATTACTCTAAATGATTCAGAACAAATTTGTGATGATGACACCAAAACTTTGACCTCTAGATTTCGACGTAACACTGATAATAACTGCCCTTTGCATTCTGCCAATAACTCAAAACCCCATTGGTCTGTCATGATTTTGATTGATGATTTTGATCCTTCAATCATTGTTTGTAGTTGTGATAAGACATTGTTTGCACTCAAATGAAAATATCTTTTTTCTTCAGAACCTCGTGATTTTCTACTATCTTCACTTGCTTTCTTTAAATTTGTAATCAATGTGTTCATTGCATTTACTTTGTTGATTTGCTCATGAATTATTCCGTCAAAGGCATCTTCAGGAGCAATTGCCGTACACATGATGGGTTTACTTTTTGAAATAATGGCTAGTTTTTTACTTTCCAATTTTAATAATGTTGGATAAATTTTAGTTCGTGGAATCTCTGAATAATATGCCAATTCGCTTGCTGAAATTGTGCCCTTTACAATCAACGCCACATACGCCTGTGCTTCATACTTGCTTAATCCGAATTCTTCTAGGCTTACTGTCAAAACATGCTCATTTACCATGATTATTCTTGATTTGTTATTAGGTAAAATTGAGAGCTAAATTCCTTTACACAAATACTCAAAAAAAATCAAAATTGTAACCGTTGATGGGTGTAACTGTGGTTACTAAATTATTTGTTACAACGTCCTCAAATACAAAATCTAAAAGTGCTAATTGGTATGTTGGTAAAATGCAGTGTTAATTCGATAGATGTTGAAAACATATCTCACTCTGTAACACTAGTCCCGCGATTTGAATATTCTATAAATCTGTTAGATGATATTATTGATGTTCTCTTTAGCAAACAAATTGAATTAAAAGAATCAAACAAAGATTTAGTTCATGATTTTGATGAATCAGATAAAATTCAATTTGATGCATTGAAACTAGAACAGTTGATAGCCTATTCGTTAGACATTTTATTGCACGTTAAAAAAAATATGAGGCGAATTTCTAACATTAGTAGTATTCCTGAAGTTCTTCCATCCTCAATTCCTATGATTAGAACTGTCAGTGCGCAATTATTTGGTATTATTCCAAATTGTAGTCAAAAATTATCTGAAATATCTGTTCATTTGGGCAGTATTGTAATTGATTCTGCTGCTCTAACTACAGCTAGGTTTGATTTTAGTCAATCAAATATTGAATCCGCAACTTTGATAAATGAAGTAAAATTGATGGCTGACTGTAAATTAAATAAGCAGTATCCTAATCTTGATTTTTTCAAATTATGCAATACCTGATATGCTAAATCAAAAACGTGATTTTTTAAAGGATATGAACAGTATTAGATCAATTTCTTCAAAAATTGATAAAAAAATATCTGAAATGAAATCATCTGATGATTCAAAAATCGATAAACTTTCTTTAGAAGAACTACAAGATTTAGATAAAATTGTTGGAATTGCTAATTTTATGATGTGTAAATATGCTGACAAAAAAGAAATGCGCTCAATTCTAAAGCATTTTACTAGTATTATTACTGAGACTGCTGAATCTCTTGAATATTTGGATGATGATGTTTCTGTATTGATACTTTCAGCTGAGGATTCAATTAACAAGGTCAAAGAAATGCATACAACCCTCTCTGAGAAATCTGATTTTAAAAAAAATTATCATGATGGGCCTGACTATAATGAACACGAAACAAGTTCAATTAATTTAACCAATTTTGCGACAGAGATTAACCCTATAGAATACCAACAAAATTCTCGAGATGAAACTGCGTAGGTAATAAAATGAGTTTAGCCCCACAAGAATTAGAAAACACAGCAAGCAAATACGCTTCTGAAGCCATCAAATTTGACTCTCAAGGTGCACGTGGAATGGCAATCAGTCAATATCAACAAGCAATTGATGTGCTAGTAAAATTATTACAACTTTATCCTGCCAGCAGATCTAATCAAATTTACAAAGACCGATGTAACTCTTATCATAATAGAATTAATGCACTACAACAGGCTCATGGCGTAGAGCCTGCAGTTGATCCAAAGGCATCACCGGATGAACAAAAGAATTCTGTTCAGAGACAAGAAAATGAAAATGATTTTGAAGAATTAATTATGAAAGAAAAGCCTGATGTTACTTGGGACCAAGTAATTGGTTTAGATGACGCTAAAAGTGCATTGCGTGAATCAATTGTATATCCTACTAAAAGACCTGATTTGTTTCCTCTTGGATGGCCAAAAGGAATGTTACTTTACGGTCCACCTGGTACCGGAAAAACAATGCTTGCAGCAGCTACTGCAAATGAAATGGATGGATATTTCATAAATGTAGATGCATCATCTATGATGAGTAAATGGCTTGGTGAAGCAGAAAAGAATGTCTCAAAACTATTTGCTATGGCAAGAAAGTATGCTGAGAAAGAAGGTAAACCTGTTATTTTATTTGTAGATGAAGTGGATTCTTTGTTAGGATCTAGAAGTAGTGAGGTTGGTGGCGAAGTTAGAACTAAAAATCAATTCTTAACTGAAATGGATGGTGTTAACAGTAAAGGAAAACAATTGATGTTGTATGTAATTGGTGCAACAAACAAACCATGGAGTCTTGATTGGCCTTTCCTTAGAAGATTCCAAAAGAGAATCTATGTATCATTGCCTACTCTAGAAGCACGAGAAAATTTATTCGAACAATACACTGCACCTTTAAGCAAAAATCTCAATGTAAATAATACTGAACTAGCTAAACTATTTGACGGATACAGTGCAAGTGATATTAAAGATGTTTGTCAAGCAGCCCAGATAAAGACTGTACATGAAATTTTCAATGCTGCTGATTATCATGAACCAGTTGAAGGTGAGACACCCATACAGCCAAGAGCACTCACAACATCTGATTTTAAAGATATTATGGCAAGAAGAAAACCTAGTGTATCCCTTGAAATGATTCGCGCTTATCACAAGTGGAGCGAAGAGTTCCAAGCCCTCTAATTGTTCAATCTTATACTGCGATCAGTTTTTTGAATTTCATTTACGCATAAAACTTAAATTCACAATAACTCGGACTTGACGAGGGTTCACAATTACTACAAAGAAATCAAACCATGCAAACAAGTTTGGGAAACTGATCTTTGATGATGGCACTGTTCTTGATGGTCAAGGTTTTGGTTATTCTACAACTGTTTTCGGAGAAATTGTTTTCAATACTGGTATGGTCGGCTATACTGAGGCTCTGACTGATCCTTCGTATAATGGTCAAATTCTCACATTCACATACCCTCTTGTTGGAAATTATGGTGTTCCAGATCCATCAATCGCTGATGAGGATGGAATTTCAAAATTCTTTGAATCTGATAAAATCCAAATTCGTGGTCTCGTTGTTCATGAATTATCATTAACTGCAAGCCACTGGAATCTTTCTATGACTTTGGATGAATGGATGAACAATGAAAAGGTGCCTGGTATTTCAGGAATTGACACTCGTGAATTAACAAAAAAACTTCGGACTAGTGGAGTAATGATGGCTGCTCTAGTTGTTTCTGATACTGAGATAGATGTTGAATCTGTTAAAAAACAGCTAAAATCTGCAAAGCATTATGATTCTGAACAATTCATGGATGTTGTCTCTACAAAAGAAGAAAAAATCTACGGTGATGAAGAAAAATCTGTTGTAGTAATTGATACTGGTGCAAAAAATGCTATTCTGAGAAATATTCGTGAACTGGGTTACAAAGCGATTTTAGTTCCTTGGGATACTTCTTATGAAAAACTAATGTCTTATCATCCTGATGGTGTTGTTCTTAGTAGTGGACCTGGTGATCCACAAAAATGTCCTGACACAATTGATACTGTAAAAAAATTAATTAAAAATAATATCCCTACATTGGGTATTTGTTTGGGCGCTCAAATAATTGGCATTGCAGGAAATACTGAAACTTACAAACTAAAATATGGTCATCGTGGTCAAAACAAACCTTGTATCAATTTAGAAAATAATCAAGTATACGTTACTAGTCAGAATCATGGGTATGGAATTACTCCTGAATCTATAGAAAAATCTGATTTCAAATTATGGTTTACAAATGCTGATGATAAAACAGTTGAAGGAATAAAACACAAAAAGCAAAACTGTATCGCAGTACAATTTCATCCTGAAGCAGCCCCTGGCCCTTTTGACTGCAAGTTCATCTTTGAAGAGCTCAAAAATTTAATGGAGAAAAAATAATTGCCAAAGAATGAATCTCTAAAGAAAATTCTTGTACTGGGAAGTGGTGCAATTAAAATTGGTGAAGCCGGTGAATTTGATTACTCTGGAAGTCAATGTCTAAAAGCAATACATGAAGATGGGATTAACAGTGTACTAATCAATCCAAATATTGCCACTATCCAAACCGATACTAGATTTGCAGACCAGGTGTATCTACTTCCTGTTAATGCCGAATATGTAGAATCAATTATTGAAAAAGAAAGACCTGATGGAATTATGTTGGCATATGGGGGTCAAACTGCTCTAAATTGTGGAGTAAATTTGGATGAATCTGGCATATTGAAAAAATATGGTGTGAATGTACTTGGGACTCAGATTGCAGGTATAAAGAGAACTGAGGATAGGCAGCTTTTCAAAGATTCTATGAATGAATGCAAAGTGCCTGTTCTAAAAAGTAAAACTGTAACTAATTTTGAGGATGCTAAAAAGGCTGCAGAGGAACTTGTTTACCCTGTAATTATTCGTGTTGCATATACCCTTGGAGGACGAGGCGGCGGTGTTGCATATAACGAAATTGAATTGCACGAAATTGTTGAGCGAGGTATCAAAGCAAGCCTTGTCGGTCAAGTGTTAGTGGAGGAATACATTGGTCATTGGAAGCAAATTGAATATGAGGTAATGCAAGACTATGATGGAAATAATGTTATAGTTTGTAATATGGAAAATGTACTTTCAATGAAAGTTCACACTGGTGATAACATTGTAGTTGCACCATCACAAACAATTGATAATCACGAATACCACATGTTACGTTCTGCAGCATTACGTGCGACAAAACATGTTGGAATAGTTGGTGAATGTAATATTCAATATGCACTAGATCCTGATTCTGATAAATATGTTGCAATTGAAATTAATCCTAGACTTTCTCGCTCATCTGCTTTGGCAAGTAAAGCTACTGGGTATCCATTGGCATACATGTCTGCAAAAATTGGACTTGGCTATAATTTATCAGAACTAGTAAATAGAATTACAAAAAATACTACTGCATGCTTTGAGCCGTCACTTGACTATATTGTATGCAAACATCCTAGATGGGATTTTGATAAATTTGAACTGGTAAACAGAAGACTTGGACCTACAATGAAATCAGTTGGAGAAGTAATGGCAATTGGTAGAACCTTTGAGGAATCGTTTCAAAAAGCAATTCGAATGTTAGATATTGGAAATGATGGATTAGTTTTGAATCGTACAAACGGAATTAAATATACTGAAGAAGAAATCGAACACAAATTATCTCACCATGATGATCATATTCTTTATCATGTTGCAGTTGCGTTAAAGATGGGAATTTCAGTTGAAAGGATTTACAAATTATCTACTGTTGATCCTTGGTTTATAGAAAAAATAAAAAATATTGTAACTGTTGAGGCGAAACTCAAAGATTCCGAACTTGGTGAATCTCTAATGTGGGAAGCCAAAAAAACAGGTTTTTCAGACAAGCAAATTGCACGTGCAAAGGACAAAACTCCTGATGAAATTCGTGATTTGAGAAAGAAATTAGGCGTAATTCCTTCAGTTAAACAAATTGATACACTGGCAGCAGAATGGCCTGCAGTTACAAATTATCTGTATTTGACATACGGTGGCCATTCCAATGATGTTGTAATCCCTCAAGATGAAACGGGAATTATTGTACTTGGTGCAGGGCCATATAGAATTGGAAGTAGTGTTGAATTTGATTGGGGCACTGTTAACATGGTTTGGGGCCTTCAAGAAAATGGAGAGAAAAGTGTTTCAGTGGTAAATTGTAATCCTGAAACAGTTTCAACTGATTATGATATTTGTACACGATTGTATTTTGAGGAATTAACTCAAGAAAGAATTTTAGATATTACTGAATTTGAACATCCAAAAGGAATCGTTACTTGTGTTGGGGGTCAAACTGCAAATAACTTGACTCTTGGCCTTGCACAACACGGAGTAAACATTTTGGGTACAAGTGCACAAGATGTTGATAGAGCAGAAGACCGTTCTAAATTCAGTGCCGAACTTGACAAACTTCACATACAGCAACCCCGTTGGCAAGCGTTTTCAAATCTAAATGAAGCAAAATCTTTTGCTCTGGAAGTGGGATTCCCTGTAATTGTAAGGCCTTCTTACGTTTTGTCCGGTGCTGCCATGAAAGTTGTCTGGTCTCAAGAAGAACTAAAAACATATGTCAAAGAAGCGACAGATGTATCCCCTGATCATCCTGTAGTAATTTCTAAATTCATGTTAAACTCACTTGAAGTTGATGTAGACGGAATAAGTAATGGCAAAGAAGTTGTGATTGGTGCAATTGTTGAACATATTGACAGTGCAGGTGTTCATTCTGGAGATGCCATGATGGTAATTCCGCCATGGCGTCTAAGCAACAAAACCATTGATACGATTAATGAATATTCAAAAAAGATTGCACTGACATTTAATGTCAAAGGACCGTTTAATCTACAATTTTTAGTTCATGATGATCATGTCTATGTTATAGAACTAAACATTCGAGCATCACGGTCAATGCCATTTGTATCAAAATTAGTTAAAACAAATCTGATTTCTCTTGCTGCTAAGGCAATTTTAGATAAACCTCTGCCTAAGATACCTGAAAATAAATGGCAAAAAATTCAAAACTATGGAATTAAGGTTCCACAATTCTCATTCATGCAATTAGAGGGGGCTGATATTAGATTGGGAGTTGAAATGCAATCTACTGGCGAGGCTGCATGTTTTGGAAATAGTTTCTACGATGCATTATCAAAAGGATTAACGTCTGTTGGATATACTCTTCCAGACAAAGGATCCGCCCTTGTAACAGTAGGTGGTGCACAAAACAAAGAAAAATTAGTTGCAACTATAGCAAAACTCAAACATTTGGGATTCAAAATTTTAGCAACAGAGCACACTGCAGAATTCCTTAAAGAAAGAATTGGTGAAGTTGAAATTGTACATAAAATTTCAGAACCTGACAGAAAACCAAACATTTCTGATTTACTTTATGAGCGAAAAATTGATTTCATCATAAATATTCCAAGTACATCCACATTGGAAAAATATGTTGGAATGCTTGATGATGAATATCAAATTAGACGGAAATCCCTTGAATTGGGGCTTCCTGTGTTAACTACTATTGAATTGGCTGATTCTTTTGTAAAAACATTAGAGTGGTTAAGGGATAACAAAACCACAAGAGAACCAATTGAACCTTATGATGAATATGATTAATTATAAAAAACATAAACACAAGTATTCTATAAAATAATATGGCGAAAAAATTTCCTGATGATGAACTTGATGAAGTTCTAAGTAACATAAGTAAATTTGATTCTGATGGAATACGCTATATTCATTTAAAAAATAATGTAAAGAAAAATTTTGTTAAAATAAAGATTGCAGAATTTAAACTAAAAGATATTTTAGTTTTTCTAGATGAAAACGGGCTTGTTCAACGAATTCCTTTTGATGACAAGTCTGGATTTCATGACCTTACCCTTTACCGTATCTCTGAAAAAGGCCGAGATTTAATTTCTAAATTTACTCGTGATTCTAACGATGATTGGAACAAGAGCAGCTACCCTTCAGAAGTTTCATGCCACAATTGCGGATATTCATTTAAAATTCGTGTTTCGTATTCTGAAACTGTGAAAACGTGGGCTAAAACTCAGCGATGCCTAAACTGTGCTATGTCTGGAACTTTGATGACAAAATCTGTTTGATTAAATCCCTTGATTGATCTTTGATTCGTCTCTGATAGTTATCCCAATGGATAGACCAATTCTTGTTTGTAGCATCAAAGTTATACTGTACATCTCTGATTGAACCCCTATGAACAAAGACTTGGACCGATTACAATCCATGGTTTCTGAAAAACGTGTGAAATTGCATATTTTTGAACCAAGTATGAGAAAAATTTGGACCGTGGTTGGAATAGGTGAGGAACATTGGATTGATCCTGACTGTAATTATTGTGCTTGTCCGGGATTTTATTTTGGTAAATTAAATGGAAAAACTACATGTTACCATCTGGAATCTGCATCACTTGCTATGCTGGAAAATCAAGTCGAGGAAATTATTTTCTCTGATGATGAATTTTCTGATTTTCTTTCAGGATTAATTTCTGATTTGTAATGATTAGTTATTCGAATGTATTAATAACTAGAAATTTTATACAAAATCATGGATGATGATAAACAAAATTTAGAAATTGAGAAAATTGCAAATCTAATGCTTCATGATGAAATTTCACCTGATGAACAAGATGTATCAAAATTAGAAAAATACAAAAATCAAATTAAAGAAGATCATAATCTTGATGATGAAGAGGCAATGAAGATTGTTTATGAAACACTACTTTATAGAAAATTAAAAAATTCTGATTCAGGCGATGTTTTAGACAAAGGTAACGAGTTCGGCGCTGGATTCAGCTAAACTTATCCTAGTGGTATAGTGTCTATATCGTCTTTTGAAACTCCTTTCCAAAGACCAACCATTCCTTCTGGTTCTACTTGCTCAACTTTGGTGATTTGTTGAATTTTGATGTGATCTGGGTTTGGAGGCATCCACAGCATTGCCATATAGTCTCCTACTTGTCCAACTTTTGTTGGTAAGGCCATAGTGACTTTGTCTGCTGCAAATCCCTTTGCAGTTAATGCATTTGTTGCTTTTTCATTAAGATCCATTCTTCCATGTAGGAACAAATAGACATCTTTTTGAGTATCAATTTCTGCCATAAATCCACTAGTTTTTCAAACTAAATCAACCTTTCCTGATCTTACGCTTCCAAAAAGGGTTAAATTAGAATAGACAAAAATTTCAACTGTGAAAATCTTTACTGTTGGCAGTAAATCCTTTGTAACTAGTTTCCAATTAGCTGGAATTCCTGGAAAAATTTCTGAAGATCCTAAAAAGGCTTTGGAGGAAATCAAAATATTAACTGATGATTCTGATGTTGGCCTAATTTTAGTTAGTGATGATATTACAGAATCTATTGATGATGAATTAACTGCACTACGATCTAAAAAATCTACTCTGGTGTTTGCATTACCTGCAGCAGGTAGTGAAAAAAATGAAGTTGATTACAGAGTTATGCTAAAGAAAATTCTCGGTGTATAATTAAATTTTTAATGTTTTACAATGAAGACTGCATCTGTTAAAGAACCATCCGTCATTTCTGTAGATGAAACAGAAAATCCTCAGTTGACATCCGGTGATATCCTAGTACAGATGCAAGCATGTGGAATTTGTGGCTCTGATTTGGAAAAAGTCTTTGGACAGTACGGTCAACCATCAATGCGATTGGGTCACGAACCATCAGGAATTGTCTTGGATGTTGGCTCTGATGTAACAGAATTCAAAAAAGGTGATAGAGTGTTTACTCATCATCATGTTCCTTGCTATGATTGTCATTTCTGTAACCATGGAAATGAAACGATGTGTCAAAAATATTCTGAAACAAATCTTTCTCCATGTGGGTTATCTGAAGAATATGTAGTTCCTGCATGGAATGTTTCTCATGGCGGTGTTTTAAAAATTTCTGACTCTCTTAGTTATGAAGAAGCTGCAATGATTGAACCATTGGCATGTTGCGTTAGAGCCTGGTCTAAATTCTCTTATCGGGAAGGAGACTCTACTGCCATCTTTGGAGTTGGTCCTACTGGAATGATGCATGTGATGCTAGCTTGTGCAAAAAAATTCTCAAAAATCTTTTGTTTTGATGTAAATAGCTTTAGATTGGATTTTGCAAAAAAATTCAACATCACTGATTCCATTTCTTCTATGGATGAAAATAGAAAACAAAAGATTTTGGATAACACTGATGGCCAAGGCGTAGATGTGGCAATTGTTGCTACAAGCAGTCTCAAAGCATTAGATGATGCTATAGATATGACTAGAAAAGGTGGCACCGTAATGATGTTTGGTGTTCCATCAAAAGGCGCAAAATTAGATTTGGACATGAGTAAAATTTACTCCAAGGAAATAACTTTGGTAACTAGCTATGCTGCATCTGATTCAGATACCAAAGTCGCACTACACCTAATCGAGTCTTCTCAAATTGATGTTAAACAACTAATCACTCATACTTATTCCATCTCTGATACTCAAAAAGCATTTGATCATGCACGCACTGGCGAAAATGCAATGAAAATAATCATTACAAAATAAGAAAGGCTTAAGAAGGGATTTTCATTCCTTCAAAATCGAAGAATTATGGATTGGGGATTACAAAATAGAATTTCTAGAATAATTAACCCACAAAATAATCGCGCATTGATGTTGGCAGTAGACCACGGATACTTTCTTGGTCCAACTGAAAAACTTGAAAATCCAAAAAAAGTAATTGCTCCACTATTGAAATATTGTGATTCCTTAATGGTTACAAGAGGTGTTCAAAGAACATCTGTTTCTGCAACCACTGCTACTCCTATGGTGTTGAGGGTTTCTGGTGGCTCTAGTATTATCGGAGATGATTTATCTCAAGAAGACATTACAGTATCAATTGAGGATGCCCTTAGACTAAATGCCAGTGCTCTTGCAATGTCCATTTTTGTTGGCTCCAAATACGAATATCAAACTGTTGTAAATCTCGGAAAACTAGTCAATGAGGCAACAAAATATGGATTACCTGTTTTAGCAGTTACTGCAGTCGGAAAAGAACTTGGCAAAGATGCTCGTTATCTTTCACTAGCATGCAGAGTAGCCGCTGAACAAGGAGCACATATTGTCAAAACATACTATTGTGATAATTTTGAAAAAGTCGTTCAATCATGTCCTGTACCAATTATAGTCGCAGGCGGAAAGAAAATTCTTGAACGTGATGCTTTACAATTAACTTTCAATGCAATCAAAGCTGGCGCTGTAGGTGTAGATATGGGTAGAAACATCTGGCAATCAGAACATCCTGTCTCTATGATTAAAGCAGTTAGAGGAATTGTTCATGGAAATCTAAATGTTGAACAAGCTTTCAAATTATATCAGAAACTAGTCAGCGAAGAACCAAAGAAACCAAATAATCCTAACCAAAACAAATCAAAACCAAACAACCCTAACCAAAACAAATCAAAGAAACCAAATAATCCTAATCAAAACAAATCAAAGAAACCAAACAACCCTAACCAAAACAAATCAAAGAAACCAAACAACCCTAACCAAAACAAATCAAAGAAACCAAATAATCCTAATCAAACTAAACCAAACAACCCTAATCAAAACAAACCAAACAATCCTAATCAAAACAAAGCTAACCAAAACAAATCAAACAAACCTAACCAAAACAAACCTAACCAAAACAAACCTAACCAAAACAAACCTAACCAAAACAAACCTAACCAAAACAAACCTAACCAAAACAAACCTAACCAAAACAAAC
>JABMOR010000053.1 GCA_013203245.1 Candidatus Nitrosopumilus sp. | reverse complement strand
CTTTATAGCTACATTTTTTACAAGACCAAATTCCAACTGTATCACGTCCAAATTTTTCTGAACCGCATTCAGGGCAAGTTCTTTTTTCTTTTAATGTAAAATGGATTTTTGTATATTGTTTTCTAAGTTTGATTCCGTAACGAGCGCCTAGTCCCTTAAGGGCTTTTTTTGCTTTGGTGTGCTTGACCATTTTACTGACTACCTTTTTGAGCTTCTTTTAATATTTCTCTTATTTTTGCGCCTGCGCGTACAGATATTTCACCACATTGGTTAATTTGATCCTGTGTGAATCCGTCACTGCCACCTTTTTGTAGTGCACAAATATTTCCATCAGAATCAGTTGTAATCGTAATACGGGCATCCATACTATCCCATTCGTCCCCATTTGGATCAACTATGATATGATTGCCAATTCTTCCCATGGTTATTGATACTGGAATTGTAGAAATTGGCAAAGCGGTTTCCCCACCCTCAACAAGTTGTGGTTTATCATCAACCCAATTCCATTTAGGGGTTTTTGATGTGAGTAGTGCAGCAGTGCTGGCATAGGAGCATGCATCAAACAGATTTCCGTCATAATCAACAACGACATTATCAGCAAACACACCAATAACGGATTTGTCTTTCTCTATAACCAATTGAGAAACATCAACCATGTGGCTTTCTCTAATGCCCCTGTCAACAACTCTCGCCAATTCAATTACATGTGGTTGTGGAGGGCCAGTTTCAACAGTAGGATGTGATAAGGGCAATAGTTCAGCAGTACAAATGAAAAGACCTTTGTCGCCAGTATCTGGGAATGGTCTATCTGGTTGAATTTTTACTCCGCATATTACTTCAGTATCACCAAGACGAACTCTTGCTGAACCGTTTGCGTGTGGGATTGCATTAGTTTCAATAACAAGTTTGCGTGGTTCATCAAATGCACGTCCGTCAATACGTTTTCCTTGTTCTAACAATTCAAGAATTTGTATTTTTTTTAATTCGTCAATAACTGAAACAGATGTCAATTTTAATCTCCGCCCTTTCCAAAGTATTTGTCAGTGAGTGCTTTCTTTTGTAATTCATAAACAATTTTACAACCTTGCACTCCTACATCTACACATTTCTTGTATTCTTCAGGAGTCAAAACTCCATCTAATTGTAATAGTGTAATTTTTTCAAGACTTGGCATGTAACCAATTGGCATATCTGCTTGACCTGCTTGGTCTTCTTCATTATTAACATCAAGTACGATAGTATCTGCAACTTTGCCAGCAGCAATTGCTGCAACCATATCCCTCATTGGAATTCCTGCATCAGCTAATGCAACAGAAGCTGCAGTAAGAGCAGCACATCTTGTTCCACCATCGGCTTGTAATACTTCAATAAATACATCAACTGCAGTTCTTGGGAATTTCTCTAACATCACTGCAGGTTCTAAAGCTTCTTTGATTACTTTGGAAATTTCAATTTCTCTTCTTGATGGTGCAGGGTTTTTTCTTTCAGTAACAGAGAATGGTTCCATATGATATCTAACTCTTAAAATTCCTGTATCAGTATTTGACATGTGTTTTGGATGTACATCTCTTGGACCAAAAACTCCAACTAGAATTTTGTTATTGCCAAATTCAATGTAAGCAGAACCATCAGCGTTTTTTAGTCCACCGGCTCTAATCATAATTCGTCGTGGTTCGTCTATTTTACGACCATCACAACGAATACCATTCTCGTCCAAAAGGACCATTGTTGCGTCTCGTCCGCCCATTATGATTCATTATCCTTTATTTGTAACATTTCTTTAATTTGGTCAGTCAAATTAGCAACGTGTGCCTTTTCATTAACCATCTCAATTGCTTTTTTAGCCTTTAATAATCCCTCTGGAGATTCACACGAAATCACTACCCAGCCATTCTGACCAATTGTTACTGCAGCATCTGTTGCCATTTCTATCATCTGAATCATGCTGCCTTTCTTTCCAATTAGTCGTGGAACCTTACTTGGAGAGATTTTTACCAGTACACCAGAATCAATTTTACCTAAATCTCTATCAGAAATTGTTACTAGTGGATCTCTAGTTCTATCAAAATTAGCAATTCTTGTTGCCACTAGATCTCCTGTTTTTAATTTAGATGAAAGTTCATCTGCATGAGCAGAAAAATCTCGTCCAAAAACATCTTGCGCAGGTAAGAATCCAACATAACATGAATTGATGTCTAACTCCCAAGATAATGAAGTGTGAGAATTGATTTTACCAATTACAAGATCATCTATTTTAGGAATATATTTTCCAGTTAATGTGATTACTTTAACAACGTCATCATAAATTTCAGAAATACCTATAGTTGTAGAAATTATTTTATCACCTTCAAGGATTACATTTTGTTCAGGTCTAAAAGGACCAGTAGTTATTACATCGCCTGGAATAACATATTTTCTCTTATTATCCATCATTTAACTACCTCAACGGATGCAGAACCCTTAGTTATAGATCCTAATCTGTCTATCACATTTGGTCTTGCGGCAGCGGGTATTTCAAGTATTGCTTTTAAGGAACCATTGTTTTGCCATTCTTCAGATTTTAAAGAACCTACAGACTTTAGCACTGCATATGATTGCGATGCAAACTGTGCTGGAATTATAATTTCCAATTGTAGACTTTCTGTTTTTAGTGCAATTATAGAACGTAGTTGTTCAACAATATCTTTAACCTGTTCATCCACACTTTTTTGAGGATCGACTGAAACCCTTGCATCTTTGATAGCCTGTTCAATTCTCAATGGAGGGTGAGGCAGGTGGGTTTTAGGATCTACGTAGGTTTTAGCAATATATGTGACAATCTGTTTTTTCTTGTCTTCCATCATTTTTCTTCTTTGATCAGTAGTAAGATTCAGATCACCTTTTTGCATTATAATTTCTGCAATCTCAGTAGGATCTTCAGTCTTGAAGGCCTTGAGTAGTTTTTCTGCCGACGGTCTTGTACCTTTTCCAGAATCAGTGTAAATCTCATCTGAAACTAGAACTGCTGAAATATCTTTTTTCTTTCCAAGTTTGTAGTCCAATGCAGGATCGGGCTTTACCATGATTTCAAATTTTTCGCCCTCAAAGGAATATCTTACAAGTGTAACATCAGTCATTTCTAAAATTAGTAATGGGATTTGTTATTTATCTGTATTAAGAATTAATTATTCAAAATCATAATTTATGAGTCATCTCAAAAATAGGGTTTAGAGCATGCAAAAAGCAGACATCATGAATGAACAAATTCATTCCCACCTCTGCCTAATATCGAGCTAGATTTTTATGTGGATTTTGGGAATTTTGCTCATTGTCATCATTAGAGATTATTAGTAAAGATGATCAGAAAATTGCCGTAAAACTAAAAGGTATTCCATTACAATATGCTAACGCACTTAGACGTGTATGTCTAAATGGTGTTCCAGTATTTGCAATTGATACAGTAGATATTATTGTAAATACATCCGTTCTGCCTGATGAAGGACTAGCCCATAGATTAGGACTAATTCCAATAACAACAGACTTGGCAAGATTTAACGAGCCATCAAAGTGTGATTGTCAAAGCGAAACAGGATGTTCAAACTGTAAAGTAATGCTAGTTTTAGATTCAGGTGACTCTGACGTTACAAGAACAATTTATTCAAATGAATTATCCTCAGAAGACGATTCAATTAAACCAGTTTCAGATAAGATTCCAATAATCCATTTGGCACCAGGTCAAAGAATCAAAATGGAGTGTTATGCCAGACTAGGACGTGGAACCGATCACGCAAAATGGAATTCTGCAAATATTTCAACACTTACAGATACAGACAAAGAAGATGTCAAAGTGTTAACAGTAGAATCAACTGGTGCACTCAAACCAGAACAAATCATCATTGCAGGAGTAGATGAGGTCACTAATAGAATAGGCCAATTCAAAGAAATGATTGACAAAGTTGAAGCATAAACTAAGCATAGACATTATATTTGGGTTTCAAATCGAATTATTCACATGACTAGTCAAGTCGTTATACATATGGCCAAAGATCTAAAGAAGGCATCTACAACAAACGATGCTCCAATTTGGGCAAAATTAGCAGAATATGCATTAAAACCATCTGCTGCCAGAAGAGATCTTAATGTGAATAGAATTGGTCAGTTAACTAAAGAAAACGACATTGTGGTATTCCCAGGCAAAGTCCTCGGAACAGGTAACATTCCTCATAAAATTACATTATTCTCATTCTCAATTTCAAATTCTGCAGCAAACAAAATAACTGAAAAAGGTGGAAAAATAATTACCCATTTAGATTTAATTAAACAAAACCCAACTGGAAAAGGAGTAGTACTACTTGGCTAATGGAAGAATCAACAGACCTGTTGGAAGAAATTCAAACACTTCTAAACAAGAAGTAGTTGTACGAACTGACAGACCAATTGTTGTAGATGCAACTGATCATATTGCAGGCAGACTAGCATCCAATGTTGCAAAATTACTAATGCAAGGAAACAGAGTATCAGTTGTAAATTGTGAAAAAATTATGATGAGTGGAACAAGAAGTAATCAAATTAAAGAGTATAGAGAATTTTTAGAAATTAACAGTATCATCAATTACAAACACGGACCAGTACACTACAGAAGACCAGATACCTTAATGGCAAAAATGATTCGTCAAATGCTTCCATTTGATAGAAAACCATCAGGAAAAGCTGCTCATCAAAGACTTAGAACATACATTGGTTCACCTAAAGAAATTAAATCACTTGAAAAAATTCAATTTGAAAAAGCAAAAATTAGAAAGACTCCATCAAACTATACAGTATTAGGAGAATTATGCAGAGTAATAGGATGGACTGAATGACAACTCCAAAAACTGAAATTTATTTTGCAACAAGAAAAACAGCTAGTGCCCATGTGTACATTACCAAAGGAAATGGTAAAGTTAGAATTAACAATGTTCCAGTAGAAATGATTCCACAGGAAACTGCCCGTGAAGTAATTCTAGCACCATTAGAAATTACAGGGGATTTGAGAGATAAAATTGATATTTCTGTAAGAGTTAGAGGTGGAGGTTTTATGGGTCAAGCAAGTGCAATAGCAACTGCAATTTCAAGAGCATTAACAGGATGGACAAAATCTAAAAAAGAACCAAAAGATCATCCTTTCCCAAAAGCAACTAGAGAAGACCTTAGAAAACGAATCACTGATTTTGATAAATACCTAGTCAGTGGAGACGCCAGAAGAAAAGAACCAAAGAAATTTGGCGGACCTGGTGCAAGAAGAAGAAAGCAGAAATCATACCGTTAGACCGTGAAGGCTGTAATTCTTGCAGGCGGTAAAGGAACCAGAGGTAAACCATATACGGAATTCTTTCCAAAAGCAATGACTCCAATCAATGGAAAACCATTGGTGGATTATATTGTAAAATACCTAAAATCATTTAGTTTTATAGATGAGGTGATCATCATATCAGATTTTAACGGATTAGGAGGACAAATCAAAAACTATTATGGAAATCAAAAAAATATTACTTTTGTTCAAGATTCACAAAGTGGAACTGGAGGAGATCTATTGCACATTGCAAATAATCTCAAAAATGAATCAGAATTTGTATTATGGTTTGTAGATAATTTATGTGCAGTTGATCTTAATAAAATGAAAGAGTTTTTCAAAGAAAAGAAAAGTTCTGCATGTATTGCAACTAGAACTAAAAGAAAAGAAGAGACAGGGTTCGCTACAGTGGAAAATGGAATCATAAAAGAATTCAAAGAAAAACCAGTAATGAAATTACAGTTATCAGAATGTTTAGGGGTATACATGTTAGGTAAAGAGATTATCAAAAAAATTAAAGCAAAACAAAAACAAAAGAAAATTAATCTCTCATTTGATATTTTACAAGACTTGTCAAAGGAAGGAAAAATTAGTGCCTTTGATATTGGTGAAAATGAATGGATAGACGCAGAATCCCCAATGACATTAGAGAGAAATGAGAAAACAGTAAAGAAGATTATAAAACAGATGGGACTTTAGATTGTTTTTCAAATTCTAAAATTTTATCTTCATATTGGAAAGTAAGTGAAATATCATCTAGTCCTTCTAAAAGAATTTTTTTCTGATATGAGTCAATCTCAAAAGATATTTCATCTGAAGGAGTTTTGATTATTTGATTTTCTAAATCCACTTCAATCACACCAGTTTCTTGTAGTAATTTTTCCACTAGTTTTTGGTCTAAGGTAATTGGTAAAACGCCATTTTTAAAACAATTACTGAAGAAAATATCTGCAAATGAAGGAGCAATAATTACAGAAAAACCATAATCCAGTAAGGCCCAAACTGCATGTTCACGACTAGAACCGCAACCAAAATTATCCCCAGCCACAAGAATTTGTGAATTTTTATAATTTGGATTATTTAAGACAAAATCGGATTTTTCATTCTCCTGTTCATCATACCTCCAGTTAAAAAATAGGAATTTTCCAAATCCAGATTTTTGAACTAATTTTAAGAATTGTTTTGGGATAATTTGATCAGTATCTACATTTACTTTATCAAGTGGAGTCACAATACTAGTTACTTTTTTGAAGGATTCCATATTAACTCAAATCCATCTTCCTTACATCTACAAAATGTCCATGGATTGCAGCTGCTGCTGCCATAACAGGACTTACCAAATGAGTTCTACCTCCAGTACCTTGTCTACCTTCAAAGTTTCTATTTGATGTACTTGCACATCGTTCTCCAGGAGATAAGATATCAGGATTCATTCCAAGACACATACTACAACCAGCTTCCCTCCATTCAAAATTAGCATCAATGAAAATTTTATCTAATCCCATCTCTTCAGCTTGTTTTTTTACCATTTGAGAACCAGGAACTACCATTGCTTTAACATATGGTGAAATTTTTTGTCCTTTGATAACTTTAGAGGCCTCAATAAGATCCTCCAACCTAGCATTAGTGCATGAACCAATAAACACTCTATCAATTTTGATATCCTCAATTAGAGTTCCGGGTGCCAGAGCCATATAATCAAGTGCCTTTTCAGCACCTCTCTTTTGGTTTGGATCACCATTAGAAAATTCATCAGGAGAAGGAACAGAATCTGTAACATCACACGTCATACCAGGATTTGTTCCCCAACTTACTTGTGGAGCAATATCATCGATGTGTAAAATGAATTCTTTTTCAAACTTTGCATCACTGTCAGTTTTGAGATGGTCTTTCCAAGAATCAACTAATGACTCATAGTTCTTTGGAGTATACTCTCTATTTCTTAGATAATCAAAAGTTTTTTCATCAGGTGCTATCAAACCTGCACGTGCACCAGCCTCAATGGACATGTTGCAAATAGTCATTCGTTGTTCCATTGAAAGATCAGTAATTCCCTCACCACGATATTCAATTACAGTGCCTGTACCTCCACTAGTCCCAATATTTTTGATAATTGATAGAACAATATCTTTGGCAGTTACTGCATGAGGGTTTTTTCGCTTTCCTTCAACTCTAATTTCAAAAGGTTTTGGTTTTTCTAACCACATAGTTTGAGATGCTAAAACATGCTCCACATCACTAGTTCCAATACCCAAAGCTAGTGCTCCAAAAGCCCCATGTGTAGAGGTATGACTATCACCACAAACAATGGTAGTTCCAGGTAAAGTTATTCCCAACTGAGGACCAATAACGTGAACAATCCCTTGATTGGGGCTGTTAATGTCAAATAATTTAATTCCAAAATCCTTACAGTTTTTTTCAAGAGTTTTAATTTGAACAGAAGATGTTTGATCTAAAATTGGAAGAGAGCGGTCAGTTGTTGGAACATTGTGGTCCATCGTAGCAATTGTAAGATCAGGTCGTCTAACTTTTCTGTTATTCTGGCGTAATCCATCAAAAGCTTGTGGAGAAGTTACTTCATGAACAAGATGTCTATCAATGTAGATTAATGTCGGATTATTTTGTTTTTCAACAACAATATGGGATTCCCAGATTTTTTCAAAAAGAGTTTTTCCCATTTTAATCCTGGTCAGGTTTATACTTGAAGAGTCCACCAGCAGCAATTATCTTTCCAATAAGTTCTGAAAATGGTTTCATTTTGTATGTTTGATTTTTTGTAATATTTTTAATTTCATTTGTAGATACATCTATTGATATTTCATCACCTTCAGAAATCCCATCATATGCATCCTGGCCTATTTCTATAGGCAACAAAAATGCCCCATCAACTGAATTACGATAAAAAATTCTTGCAAAAGATAATGCAAGAACAGCCTTTATTCCAGAATGAGACAATGCTATTGGAGCATGTTCACGAGATGATCCACATCCAAAATTCTTACCAGACAAAATAAAATCTCCTTCTTTTACTTTAGAATGAAAATCAGGATCCAATCCTTCCATTGCATGTGTTGCAAGTTCTGCATAATCATGTATTTTTAGATAGGTACCAGGAATTATGACATCAGTGTCAATGTTGTCTCGAGCATATTTTATGATGTTACCTTTCATTTCAAATCCCTCGGATCAGTGATTTTTCCAGTAACTGCAGAAGCTGCTGCCACTAGAGGAGATGCAAGATATGTTTGAGATTCTATATGGCCCATTCTACCAGGGAAATTTCTATTTGTAGTGCTAATGCAAATTTCATCTTTTGCTAAAACTCCCATATGTGCTCCACAGCAGGCACCACAAGTTGGCGGTCCAACTGTAGCTCCAGCATCTAAGAAAATTTTCAACAATCCATTCTCCATTGCTCGTTGATAAATTGAAATTGCTGCAGGCAAAATTTCTGTTCGAATCTTTACTTTTCTTCCTTTAAAGATTCTCGCTGCAGCTTCCAAATCTTCGTATTTTGCTCCAGTACAAGAACCAATGTAACATTTATCCAATTCAACAGAAGGTGCTTCTCTTACAACGCATGTATTTTCAGGAGAAAATGGTTTTGCTATAGTTGGCTCCATCTCTGAACTTTCAAATTCAAAAATTTTAGAATACTCTGCATCATCATCTCCTTTTACCAAATTCATATTGGTTGCACCTCGTTGAGTAAGATAATCCACGACTTTTTGATCTGGTTCAACAATACCATTCTTTGCACCAGCTTCTGTAGTCATATTACACATAGTCAATCTACTTTCAACTGACATTTCATCAATGCCACTTCCGCCAAACTGCATTGTTTGGTATGATCCTCCATCATTTCCTATTTCTCCTATAATTTTTAGAATTAGATCTTTTGCCATAACATGTTCAGGTAATTTTCCATTTAGCTTAAAGTAATAAGTTTCAGGAACCTTGAACCAAATTTGTCCATTAAGTAAAACATAAGCAATGTCAGTATGTCCCAAACCACAAGCAAATGCACCTAATGCACCAGTGGTATTAGTATGAGAATCTCCTCCAACATAAACATCTCCAGGCATCACCATCGCTTCTTCATGAGATATAGTATGACAAATTCCGTATTGCCCCATTCCATACTTGAAATGTTTTTCAATCCCATATTGTTTTGTAAATTTTGATAATTTTACAATATTTTCAGCTGACACTTTTTCTGCAGATGGAACAAAGTGATCTTCGGCAACCCAAACTTTTGTAGGATCCCATAATTTGTCTACTGAAATTCCTTGTTTCTTGAGTTTGTCAAATACCTTAATGACACCTGGTCCTGATACATCATGCATCATTACCTTGTCTACTTTAG
Source organism: Candidatus Nitrosopumilus sp. (assembly GCA_013203245.1). Classification (GTDB taxonomy): domain Archaea; phylum Thermoproteota; class Nitrososphaeria; order Nitrososphaerales; family Nitrosopumilaceae; genus Nitrosopumilus. The sequence goes on along the minus strand of JABMOR010000053.1, from coordinate 1,849 downwards.
CAAAAACCACATCATCAGGAGAAACTGAAGACTTTCCTGCGCCACGAGCAAGAATCTTCTCAGTGATATTCATAATCAAAAAAGCTTGTTCTACAGATTAAAAGCTTTTCAGAATCTAATCTAGAGTTAAATTTTTAATTTTCCAGTATCTAAACCGTGTTTAACTATAGAAATTAACTCCTCAACAGAACAATTTCTCAAAGATGTTGGGAGAGATTCAGCCTCAAATGATTGAAAATTGGATATCTTTTTTCGTACAATCATTTTTACAAGACTGGGCACATCTTCAGTAAATCTTGTATTGATATGATCTAAAATTTCATCTATTTGATTTTGTTCCATGATATTATACCTACAATAATTCTAATTATTCACAACAATAAAAAAGAAAAGAAACGACAAAAAATTGTGCAATTAACAGTTTTTCCGCTTCTAGCAGAAAGAATGGATACAAAATTTAATGTTTTTGAAACATTGCTGAAAACATTAGAAAAAAACAATGTATCTTTGGAAGAAGGCGATGTTTTAGTAATTTCTACAAAATACATCTCAAACTCACAAGGAAGGATTGTGGATTTGGAGAAAATCATAGCATCTGAAGAAGGTAAAAAAGTTTCAAAGGCATATCAACTAAAATCAGAAATTGCAGAAATTATCATCAGAGAATCAGATAAAATTTTTGGAGGTATTGGAGGATTTGTAATTACATCATCAGATAACATCATGGCACCTAATGCAGGAATTGATAAATCAAATGCAAAAAAGGGTATGGCCATACTATATCCAACAAATCCATATCTTGTCGCTGAAGAAATTCGTAGAAAAATTTTCTTAAAATTCTTCATTCATGTAGGAATAATTCTTGTAGATAGTAGACTAATGCCTGCAAGAATTGGCACGTCAGGTGTAGCAGTATCTTGTGCAGGAATTGAACCAGTCTTAGATATGAGAGCAAAAAATGATCTTGATGGTAATCCATTAAAAGTTACATTTCAAGCAGTAGTTGATAACCTTGCTACAATTGCAAATCACAAGATGGGTGAAGGTGCAGAATCAAGACCATTTGCAATAGTTAGAAATTCAGATGCAACTCTTACAGATAGAAAAATCAATCCATCAGAAATGGCAATTTCACCTGATCAATGTGTTTACGTAAGAGGACTATCAAATCCTCCAAATTTCTAGCCCATAATCTAGTTCTGCTTTAAATAGAGGAATTTGATAAAAAAGTTAATGGAGTATCTCACTACATATCCCAAAACAGTATCATTTTTCGATGGAATAAAACATAAAATTAATGTCGATAGCAAAGATGGTGTCGAACAACTCCACATTGTAGTTAAGAAAAGTTTTGAAGAGTTAACAAAAATTTTCACAGATGAAGGTTTTACTAAAGTTAAACTCGAACACAAACAACCAGATCAAATTGGAAGTGGTCTAAATTTGAAATTAAAAAAACCTTGGGAAATGCATGTTAGAATGGTCGATTTAAAGAAAGGATTAATCGGGATTCATGCAGAAGTAGAAGTTTCACGAGATTATCTACAACATCTGTTTTCTCAAAGAACACCAGTAGTTTATGAAGTAGAAGAAATTTTGAAAAAATATCAAGTGGATTACAATATTTGGCATAATAAAATAAAGAAAAACATTCATGCCATAGCAGATAATTATAAAGTAAAACTTGCAACACCTAGTATTCCAGTATTTGCATGGAAACCAATGCTATTTGTTATCGGCACTATTGTATCATTATACGGTTGGAAATACAATAACACAATCTAATAGACTAAACGCCTAGAGTTTCAGCTTTACTTAATTCTAAAAAGACTTTGTCTCCAACGGATAG
>JABMOR010000052.1 GCA_013203245.1 Candidatus Nitrosopumilus sp. | reverse complement strand
TCTTTGATTTGTCGGCTTTGGACCATCATCAAATACGTGGCCTAAATGTGCACCACATTTGTTACAATTGACCTCTGTACGAACCGTTCCATAGGCTGTATCTCAAACATACTCTATCTTTTCTTCTGAAATTGGTTGCCAAAAACTTGGCCATCCAGAACCTGAATCAAATTTTGAATCTGATGAAAAAAGTTCTTCTCCACAACATGTGCATTTGAATGACCCTTCTAGTTTGGTATCGTTATATTTTCCAGAAAATGGGGGTTCGGTTCCATGATTGATGCAAATTTCATACTGATCTGGACTTAGCTGCTTTTTCCAGTCTTCAGGATTTTTTGCAATTTTTTCTGTCATGATATTTTTTAATTATTCTGATATTATAAGATTTTTCTATTTTTTTAATTTCTTTCTCTTTTCTTCTGTTCTTTTCTCAGATTCAAATCTCTCTAAATCATATTCTTTCATATCTACATACTTCATAATTTTACTTAAATTTGGGTGCACTTTGTTAATTTCTTTGAACATTTGTTGTGCAACTCTTCTATAATCTACATGTCCTTGTGGCACTGTTCTTAATTCAATCAAATGACATGCTTCTCTTAGATTAAATTTCATAAAATAAGGATAATTGTATCCAAAGTTTACTACATACTGTCCTTGCTCTGGATATTTTGTCCTAATTTTATCAAATGTCTCTTTTGTTTTATTCATACAATCTTTGAAATCTTTCTCTATTCCTAAAACTTTAATTTCATTTGGCATGTTATACCCGTGGTCAGTTGTCAACAATTGTCTTTCAAGAGTAAGTGCTCTGTGTCTGTGCAAGTCTCTAAACATTCCAAAATTATTACATAAATCAAATGTATAATAGATATTTTCAAAAGCTCTTGAAGGTCTATGACGTCTGTTTGTACGAATCTTTGCAAATTCATTAATAATGTTAATTTTCTTTTCTTTGGACATTTTTCTTACTTGTAGCAAAATGTCTTGGTATGATGTGCTTGGAGATTGCTCATACATTATACTGGTGATGATTGTGTCTATGGATTTTTTTTCTGATTCATAATTTACAAGTTTTGTAATTGCCCCTTTCTTTGGTTTTGATTTAATTTCTTTAACAGTAATTAATTTTGATTTATTTTTTATATCTCTAAGATATTTTTGGAATGCATTACCATATTTGTCATCTGCTCGTCTCACAAACGATTTGATTGTGGTATCAAGCTCTTTTTTGATTTTTGAGGCTAAATCTTGCTCTTCTTTTAGTTCAGATGAGCTTAAAACTGTCAATAGATATTCAAACGCTCTTCCGTTTCCAGTAATTCCAACATTGGTTAAAGTTGATGCTGGCAATAGCCCTCTGAGAATATCGAGAGCTTTGGCTTTAGTAGATCCTCTGTAAATCATATTTGCAGATTTTATATCTGATTCATTTTTTAATTTAGAAAATAATTTTTCTTTCCCATCTTTTGAATCTTTAAAACTATATTTTTCTATCGGATATTTTTCTCTGACATAGTTTACCATGGGTTCTATATTTTTTGAATAAACATCAAATGAAAAATTACAACTCTCTTCATACATATCTGCAAAACGAGATTTCATAATTTCAGGATCTCTATAAAATCTGTATTTACCATTTTCTTTTTTATTCCATGCAACATATCTGGATGATTTTTCTAAATATGATAATCCGATTCGTCTATCTTCAATTTTTTTTACTGCAATATTTGATAATCCTTCAATTGCAATTTGTGCTTCACCTAATTCTGCTACAGAGTCATCACCATATTCTAAAAGTACTCTGTTGTAAAATTCCTCTCCTCTATTTTTATTTTGTAAAAATTCATCAAGAAAAATCCGTCTCATACTTTTGTCTGTTCGACTATACCTTGACATCAATGCACCACGATCAACTTGTCGTGGAGTAATTATCGCAAAGACGTTGTCTTCTGTATTTGAAAAGTGATCTGATAGAATCTTTTTTTCTTTAATTGAGAATTCAGACAACACTGATACGATGTTTCACAATTATTAATACTCTATTTCTTTTTTCCAATTTGAATCAGATCGGGTCCTTTATCTTTATTTTTATCTTGACCTTTTGCTTGCCATCTTAACAGTACTTGCTTGAATGAATCTGCATCTGCTTCATTCTCAGTATACATCAATGTCGTAACCCAAAATCCTTTTTTTGCAGTTTTCCCGCC
>JABMOR010000051.1 GCA_013203245.1 Candidatus Nitrosopumilus sp. | reverse complement strand
TACTTACAGAAAGGCAGCAATATTTTGGCCCAGAAATCCAAAATTAGTCAATCCAATGAAAGATAGACGAATTTGGGTACAGGTGTCCAAAAATTTTGAACCGTTTATCAGATTATCAGAGGAAGAAGTTAGACAGGAATTATTTGACTTTAATGAGAAATTTGTATTCAAAGCATCAGATTTGGGAAAAGGTAAACACAAGATTGGAGCAGAAGCTTTTGCATCTTGGCAAAAACATGATTTTATAGAAACTGGAAGTGTCAAAAATAGTTCTAGTGAAATTGAAATTACAATTAATTAGGGATATAAGGAACTTTTTTCAGTAATAATTAATGGCAAAATACGATGGTCTGTTAGGACAACCAATACTTGAAGTTGAAGAACCTGATAAAGAAGAGGGAATTACATTTATCTTCAAAGACAACAGGTTTATGTTCATAAAAGCAGTTGATGGTAAAATTGAGACCATATCAATTCCAGAATAGGTGATATGAATGGAAAAATTTGACCAAATCAAAATGTTAGAACTTGTTAAAGTAGAAGATCCTGATGCAGATGGTGGATTGACTTTATTTTTTCAAGAAGACAAAACCTTGAAAATTAAAATTGTAGATGGAAAATTAGTTTCAGAATTTGTTTAAACTAATTTCTCACATGTTTTTCATAAAATCCGATAGCTATCTCTTGCACTTCAGATTGGATTGAGCCAGGTCGTTCATCTCGAATTTTTTTAATTGCATCAATAGCTGAAAATTTTTTGTATTTTATAAAATAACATGCAAGTATCGTTCCTGCTCTTCCCATTCCAGCTGCACAATGAACCAGCACAGATTGATCATTTTTAATTTGTTCATGTATAAAATCTACTGCTGAATCTATTCTATCCATGTCAGGAGATGTCAAATCAGGTGTGGGTACATGAAGATATCTAATATTTTGAATCCAATCATCAGGTAGTGATTGTTCAGTCATGGTTACAATTGATTTTATACCTTGATTTAGAAGCCAATCAAATTCATCAGAACTTGTAGGTATACCTGAGCCTGCCAATTTTTCTTCAATTAGCCAAGAAAAGTTTGTTGGTTTTTTAGTAATTTTTCCATGAACCTTTCTCCAAATATTCCCAGGTTTACTCATGTAAGATTTAGAATTTCTCTGTATTTTTAATATTACGAAAAAAGGGATGTAATTATGATGCTATTGCACGAACAGGTGAGCCTGTTGCATCTTTTAATTTTAAAGGAAGAATTGTAAAATTGAATTTCGTAGACTTTATTTTGTTGAGATTTACTAAATTTTCCACTATCAAAATATTATTTTTTGATAAAATATGATGTACAGTAAATGATTCATCTTTTCCAAGATCTATACTGGGAGAATCAATACCAACCAGATTGATTTTTTTTGATGCAAGATATTTTGCAGATGAAGAATCCAGTCCAGGGTTTTCAGTAAAATAACTATTTTTTTTCAGATTTTTTTGCCAATCTGTAAAGAAAAAAATTGAAGAGTTATTTGGGATTTTGCCATTCTTTTTTTCAAATGATGTGATATCTGATTTTGTAATAGGAGTATTTTTTGTTTTTTTGAGTTTGATCAGAATAGCTTTTCCAATAAGTCTATCAAGGGGGATTTGATGGATTTTTAGACCATTTTTAACAAAATGATATGGTGCATCAAGATGTGTACCCGTATGTGAACTAAGGAATAAAAGTTCAAGATTATACCCGTCATGTTCTATATCAGACCAATCAATGAAATGTGGTGTAGGAGATCCAGGAAAACTTGGAATAGATTCTGATATTGTAAGTGACAAATCTATTGGTTTCACATCATCAGAATGTATTAGTAATTAATCAATTTTGAACAATGAAAGGTTAAATACAGTCTCATGAAAAACTCCCTTGTGCCTACAGCATATGTTCTATTGAATTCCGATTTAGGATCAGATGAATCAATCATCAAAGAAGTCAAAGAAATTCTTGCAGAAGAAGATGTGAAATTTGAGGTTCAAGGCGTATATGGAGTATATGATATTGTCTTAAAATTAGGCTCTGATGACGCTGAAAAATTACGTGCAATCATTACCAATAAAATTAGAAGAATTAGTAAAGTCCAATCAACACTAACAATGATGGTAATAGAAGAGCAAGAAGACCTATAGTTTCTTTATCACATCAATTACATCAAGTATCTGAGATTCAGTATTGAAAAAGTGGGGAGATGCTCGTACTATCTTTGTATCCATTATTTCCCTTACAGCTAAAACGATATTTTGTTTTTCAAGTTTATCAACAACTTGTTGTGAATCAAATCCTTTGATGTTAAAAGAAACAATACTTGTTCTAACATTTTGATCCTCAGGCCCATACAGAATAATATTTGGAATTTTTAATAATTCTTCTCTAAAAAGATTTGATAGGTATTGATTTTTTTCACGTATGTTATTCATTCCAAATTTTAATAAATAATTTATAGATGATTCTAATCCAACAATTCCCACATAATTTCTAAATCCAGTTTGAAATTTATCTGGTAATTCTTTGTATGCTAATTTTGAATCATCATAAATAATTGCAGATTCACCACCAATAGTTTTTGGTTCTAATAATTTACTAGAATTTCTTTTACAATAAAATAATCCTGTACCCATAGGACCACAAAGCCATTTAGATCCATTAAAGGACATAAAATCACATTTAATTTTAGAGACATCAATCTCTCCGACACATCCTATAGTTTGTGCACTATCAATAAAAAATGGAACCTTGTCTGCAAGAATTTTTCCTACTTCTTCTACAGGCATTATTGCGCCCGTGTTATACAGAGCATGGCTAAGAGCAACTAATTTTGTATTATTATTAATAAAAGATTCCAAATCATCTAATTTGAAAAAACCATTATTGTCAATAGGTAGATTTTGTATTGAGACTTTTTCCTTTAATTTCACCCATGGATAAAAATTAGAATGATGCTCGTGTGTCATTCCACGAATTATGATGTTAGAATTATCATCAAAAGATAATCCATTTGCTACAAAATTGATTCCGTCAGTAGTACTTTGAGTTAAAACAACTTCATCAGGTTGACAAGAAATAATTTTTGCAACACTTTTTCTTACATTCCGTAGTTTTTCATTAACAAAAGGTTCAGACTCTTTTGAATCAGGACCAATAGAATTGTAAGTGATAAGGAATTCTTTCATCTCCTCAATACTTTGAGTAGGCATTAAAGAAACAGATGCATTGTTTAGATAGATTTTCTCTGAGGTTGGAAAGTCATCTGAAATATTTTTTGATGCTAAATTCATTATTATATCTGTAAAATACTAGTCTGGTGTTGGATAAAAATGC
>JABMOR010000050.1 GCA_013203245.1 Candidatus Nitrosopumilus sp. | reverse complement strand
TGCTACCAGTAATAGGTTAATGTCTCCTCTAATCTTACTTCCATGACCATGTATTGTTTGGTTTGAACGAACAATCAGTAATAGAATAGCTTCTTTGATTAATGATTGACCTTGAATATGGGGAGCAAATGAATCAATTAATCTTTGATAAACATCAGAGCTTTGACTAAGTGATTTGATTAGTTTTTCTTCTTCGGGTGAAATTTCTTCTCTACCAATTTTTCTATCAGTCTTAGAACCACGTCCACTCAAAAATTCTATATTGTTACCTTCAATTCTTAATCGGTATAAGCCACTGTGTCCTCTTTGAACACCTGCAATTGATTCTTGTTCTACTCTTACCACACCAGTGAGGATAATTCTATCCCCCGGCCTTGCATTATCTACTAAATCCTGCCTAATTGTCACATCAATATAGTGAGGTAGTTGTCCTGGAGGCAGATCTTCCGGTAGTTCTTGTAATCGAAGTATCTGAAAATCAATAAACTTGCTAGCTTCAGGATTTAACTCAAAGTCTCTGTTTTTACAACTTGGATTATCACAAACTATAGGCATTTTAACATCCATTCCCTTTAGTTGAATTATTTTTGTTTGATGCTCATCAGGACACATAAAGACTAGTTCTTTTGCAAGAGGTTTTACCTCAGATGCTCTTACCACCATTCCTGAAACACTTGTAATCCTTCCAATAGTTTCAGCAGTGATTTGTCTTAGACTTCGCTCTAATGGGAAATTGATTAATCTTACACGAACTTCATCTTTAATTTTTTCTGCATATTCTGGAAATCTTGTTTGTAGTGCTTCTTTGATTGCTCTTCCAAATGCATCAAATAGTCTGTCAGGATTTTTAGAAAATATTATCTCAATTTGTGGCTCTACTACCAAATCATTGTAATCAACGATAATGTATTTTGCATTCTTTGGCATCATCTCGTCGATTGCATCTACATACTTGTATGCGCCAGTTCTATCCTTGAATCGAGTTAAGAATTCTTTTACTTTATCTGATAAAGCAGAATCAGTAAACGTACTAGTTTGAGTGCTACTCATTTTGTTCTCCTCTTATCTGATTTTCAAACTCTACACTGTTATCATGAATAGTTTTGTAGAAAACATTTTCTTCAACAGTTATCTTGTTGTATAGTTCTGAATTTAGTTTGATAGTATCTGCAATCTTTACCAGTTTACCTCTTCTCATTCTGAATAATTCCAACATCATACTTTCAACTTTATCAAAATCATCACGGTTTAATTCCTTCATTGATTCTTTTAGCCGGATGTAAAAGTGAGGATCAAGTGTAGAGATTTGATATTCGCCAACCATCTTTTCTTTTGACAGTGCTTGCTTTAGTTGAGTGATCATATCAATAGGAATTAGTGCTCCTATTTTATTCTCTGAGAGAATCTTTCCTATCCATTGAGGCATGTTGTTTGTATCACCTTGAGTACCCTCAATTTTCATACCTGCAACATTATATTTGAAATCTTGATTAACCGTAAATTTAGCATCCTTTAGGCGATATCCAATTGAATGCACTTTTTCTACTTTGTCTATTTCCATTTGAGATCACTTAATCTGATTTAGATCCTCAAGTACCGGATCGATCAATTCTGTTAACAATATAGTGAGATCAATTGATCCTAATTAATTTCAGGCTTGATCGCATATAATTATGTGAGATTTGATTTTAAGATATAGCATATTACAATAACCAATTCGGATTTATTAATGGGATTTAGTCTTTGATACTCATGACTGCAACTGGAATGTGGGTAGAAAAGTATAGACCAATGAAACTTTCTGAAATTGTAAATCAAACTGAGATTATTGGTAGTTTGGAAGCTTTAATCAAAGATCCAACAGATATGCCACACTTGATGTTCTCAGGTTCTGCAGGAGTCGGAAAAACTACTACAGCATTATGTGTTGCAAGACAAATTTTAGGAGAGTATGCTAAAGACTACACCTTAGAGCTAAATGCATCTGATGAGCGAGGAATTGGAATGGTTAGAGAGAAAGTAAAGAAATTCTCAAGATTTGCAGGAATGGATGAAGTTCCATTCAAAATTATAATTTTAGATGAAGCAGACGAGATGACAAATGATGCACAGACGGCTCTAAGACGAATTATTGAAGATACTGCAAAAATTTGCAGATTTATTTTCATTGCTAACAATATTTCAAAAATTATAGACCCAATTCAGAGTAGATGTGCTACCTTCAAGTTCACATCCGTTCCTGAAGAAGACGTTATTGGTAGATTAGAAGAGATTGCTAAAAAAGAGAAAGTAAAGACGGATAAAAAAGGACTCAAAGCAATTTATGAATATTCTGAAGGGGATTTGAGACATGCAATCAACCTAATGCAGGCAACTGCCAGTATTGGAGATATTACAGAAGAGAATGTAAAATCCTCAGCAGGGTTGACAAAAACCAGTGATGTTGATGAAGTTCTAAAAATTGCACTTGCTGGAAAAGTTCTAGAAGCCAGAGAAAAAATGATTGAGTTGATCAAAGTTTATGGAATGTCTGAATCTGATTTTCTAAAATATATCAACTCTGCAGTATTCAAATCAAAACATGAAAAATTAGCAGACATTTTAGAAATAATTGCAAAGTATGATTATAGAATATTATCTGGAGCAAATTCTGAAATTCAATTATCTGCAATGTTAGCAGAACTAGCTAGAGTGGAAAATTAAAACGCAGAGAGAGGGATTTGAACCCCCGTATGCTTGCGCACACAGGCTCTCAAGGCCCGCGCCCTACCGAGCTAGGCGACCTCTGCAAAAAATCTTGTAGAAAAGCGGTTAAAATCTGTTGATGTAAAATAGAAAAATAAGAAAAAGAAAAAAATTTTCTTTAATCGTGTGCGTGAGGTCCGCCGCCGCCAGATGGCATTTTAACATATGTTCCGGCTGCTTTCTCGTGCCATTCCTGGTTTGATGCTTCGATTAGAATTGCTCCTTCAGGACAGATTTCTTGACATGCCATACAAACTGTACAATCGTGTTCTCTGATTGGTTGTGATTTGTCTGTATAATCTAATCTTTCATCTTGTTCTGTCAAGCCAGTACCTTCAAAAGTTTCACCTTTGCAAGCTGCTGCGGGGATATCTTTTTCGGTTCTGAACCATTGGAATGTTTGAACGGGACATACACTCATGCATGCACCTGCTGCAACACATGAATCCCAATCGACTGCAACTGTAGTACCATGAATTCCTAGAGGAACTTGTTCTTCCCCTCTTGCTTCATAGGCTGCCTTTACATCTTCGTTTGAGAATGCTGCACCATCAGTTCTTCCGTCACCCCAGATAAAATGGAGATTTTCACCATCGGAATGACTTGTTTTTCCGGTTGGCTTAACATCATTGTGACAAAAGTCTTCAGGTATTTGTAGATCTACCATAGTTTGATTATTTCAGAATATTATTTAAAGCTAGATAAAATTAGTCGGGACTAAATTTAAAAATAGATAGAAAAATTAAAAATTTCTAGGTTTGAGAGACTTTAGCTTACAAAGTTTTTGCAGCGCTTTCATGTTTTTCAACATTTGCTTGATCAACTTTGATAGCTGCTGGTGGACATACTGAAACACATGCCATACACCAGATACAATCGTGTTCTCTGATCGGATCTGCTTTATCTGTAAGATCTTTGCGTTCGTCTTTTACATCGCTGCCAGTACCTGCAAAGGTTTGACCAACAACATCTTTAGCTGGAATATCTTTTTCAGTTCTGTACCATTGGAAGACTTGTACAGGACAAGCCTCAATGCAAGCACCATCTGCAACACAAGAATCCCAATCTACTGCAACCATTGTACCACTGACACCAAGAGGAACTTGCTCTTCACCTCTTGCTGCATATGCTGCAACAACGTCTGCATCTGTTAACACTTCAGCCGGTGAGCCGTCAGTGTTTTTAGTTTTACCTGGACCCCACATGATATGGAAATTTCCATCATCGAGGTTAATTTTTCCAGTTGGCTTTAGGCCTTCAGGAAAATTTTCTGCTATTGGCATGATATAATTTTCTTGGAGTTATTATTTAAAGCTAGATAGATCTGATACGAACAAACAAGTAAAGAATCGATCAACTAGGAAGGGGAAATTCCTTACGTTCATAACGATCAAGGATCAATACTCTGGATATGGATATTATCAAGTATGATGTGTATAGAGGACCAAACCTTGGAGTGTACATTGCAGTCAACGACAGTATTGGTCTAGTTCCAATGGGATTTGCTCAAACCAAATCTGACAAGCTTGCAGAATATCTAAACATAGAAATTTACAACACTGCAATTGCAAATACCAGATTAATTGGTGCATTGTCAGTAATGAACAATAAAGGAATCTTACTTCCAAATACGGCTTATCAAAATGAATATGATTATCTAAAAGATGAAACTAATTTAGAAGTTGGAGTTTTAGATACTAAATTTAATGCAATTGGGAATGTAATCTGTGCCAACGACAAAGGAGCAGTTGTATCTCCTCTATTATCAAAACAAGATTGTCAAACAATAACAGATGTTTTAGGAGTTGAAGTGATTCAGAAAAAAATTGCAGGATTCAACCTGGCAGGTGTTGTTCTAGTAGCAAATGCAACTGGTGCTGCAATCCATCCAGAAGCAGACGAGGAAGAAATGAAGACCATATCTGATTTTCTAGGCGTAAAAATTGAGCCGAGCTCCATAAACAATGGGGTCCCATATGTCTCGTCTGGAATTTTAGTAAACAATCATTGTATGGTTGTAGGATCAATGACTAGTGGTCCTGAAATTATGATGTTAACTAGAGCATTTCTAAATTAAGAATAGATTTTGGGTCTTCAGTTAGTTTTTCTAAAGATATAGTCCCTTCAGTTCCATTTACCATATCTTTGAGAACTACATTTCCATTTTCTAATTCCTGCGGTCCAACAATTATTGCAAACTTGGCATTTGTTGCAATGTCCATTTGTTTTTTAATGTTACGTCCTGCCAAATCAATATCAGTTGGAATATTGTTTAGTCTCAATAGGGATGTAATGGAATGAGCAACTTTTTGCATTTCTTCATTTATGTATAGTACAGCAACTCTGTTTTGTTTTAATTCAGAAATTATTTTTTGCGCCTGCATTGTTAAGATGATTCTTTCAACTCCACCTGCAACTCCTGTTGCACCAATATCTTCTCTGTCGAATGCTTTAGTTAGTGTGTCGTATCGTCCACCACCTGCTAGTGCACCTAGAGTGGAATTTTTATCAAATACTTCAAAGACTATACCTGAATAGTAGTCTAATCCTCGAACTATACCGAAATTAATTCTGACATTTGAAACTCCCCTATTCTCTAGGGAGTCAATTAATTGTTTTAGTTCATCCCAAGATTCTAGTTGTGAAACATCAAATGCCTTTTCTACGTCTGCAATAGAGCCTTTGATTTGTGAGAATTCTAGAATTTTTTCTAGTTTTTCTAGGGCATAGCCCTTTTCTTGGAATTCTTTTAGGATTTGCTCTTTTGATTTTTTTGCAATCTTGTCTACTGCACGTAAAATATCAGCAACTAGTTTTGGTTCTTTTGAATCAAAGACTTTGTTGATGTAAGACTCTACAAGATTTCTATGATTAATGTCAATTGTGATATCTTTGAGTAATAGAGAATCAAATAATCTCGAAGTAATTTCTATAATTTCTGCTTCTGATTCAAGGCTAGCCTTACCATAAATTTCGATATCCCATTGGTGAAAGTATCTGTATCTTCCTTTTTGTGGCTCATCATATCGAAACACTCCTCCAAATGCTGAGATTTTTGCTGGAAGTTTTATTGATTTTTGGGCAGATGCATACCTTGTGAGTCCCATTGTAAAGTCAAAACGTAATGCTACTTCTCTGTCTCCTTTATCTTTGAAATAGTAAATTTCATCTCTAATTCCAGGGCCAGACTTTGTCTCTAGTGTTGATAGTAGCTCAATTGGAGATGGATCCATAAATGAAAATCCATACAAGTTTGATAATTTCTTGAAATGAGACCTAACGTGTTCAATGTTTGCATTTTCTTCTCCCTCAAAGTCTTTCATTCCACGTGGTAGTTCCAAGATGATTACATGTCAGATAGTAGTGATTTAGATATTTCTGTGAAAACTAGCAATAGGCATAAATGAATACAAAAAATTTGAAGAATACATCATGAGAGTAACCATAAAAGAAGGATGGAGTGAGAAAAGCAAGTATGCAATAATTGCTATGATTGTTAGTCTTGTAGCAATAATTGCTGTAGTGGTATTAGACTAGTTGTTTTTTGAAGAAAATACAGATAGCCAATAATGCATTATTTTTCTGTTCAAATCTACAAATGTTTCAGCATTGTCATTCCATGTCTTTGAAGTATTTTTTATGGATTCAATATGTGATATTGTAAATTTGTTGTACATGGAGCGAAATTTTAGAGCCTCCTCACTCACATTTTCTACAAGATCTTGTGCAGACTTTGGAAATGTTGATCCTGAATTATTTAAAAATTCTTTGTATAGTGTAGTATTTGCAGTAATTGTATTTCTCCATGTCTTGTAGAATTCATTTTGTAAATCAAATAAGGTTTGTTGAACATGTGGAACTGAAGTCTCAAGTTCTGTGAAATACTTGTTGTTTAGTTTATCCAGAATTTCAAAATCTTTATTTTCACTCATGAATATACTAGGGAATTTATGGATTTAAGATTTTTGAAATAATTTGTGGCTAATTTAGGATTTTAACTGAACTGATATTGGCCTCTGACCAAACTTTACAAAAATTACATTAGCACTTTCTATAAGGGATTGAGCATATGGATAATCTGAATTTCCCATGACATCATTTTTGATAATACTAAGATAGTTTCTTAGTTGTTTTACTATTCGTAGTTTCTTTGATTTTGATGCTTCATAGTTTTTTAGATCACTTAGGTTTGCAGAAATATCGCACAGTTTGATTAGTTTTGCACTAAACGATGATCCTTTGAGCAGAATTACATATGCTTGCTCTCTCTTTTTTCTAGTCAATGTCATGTCTTTTGATAGGGAAGATACCAACACTGCAATTTCACTTTCAAACTGCTCATACAAATCATCAAAAGTAGTTTCAGTTTTCTCTATTATATCATGGAGCCACCCTGCACAAAATACCTGCTCGTCAATCACACCCAAACTTTTGAGTCTGTTTACAACATCATCTAGATGTTTTGAATAAGGTGTAGTTCCATCTGCCCGGAATTGCCCTGCATGTTTGCTCTTTGCAAATAATTCCGCACTTTTTACTAAATCCAAAATATTCTACAACTCTGAATGTTTCACTCAATATTAGCCAAGTAAACTATATTCTAAAGAAAAATTGTATTGCTATATGTCAATTGAGAAGATTGTTCTCGGGGATTTGGAGATTTGCAGAGTTCTTAACGGAATGTGGCAAGTTGCAGGAGGTCATGGTCAGATTAATTCAGAATCTGCAGTTAATGACATGGAAAAATATCAAGATTCAGGATTTACAACATGGGATTTGGCAGACATTTACGGTCCTGCAGAATCTTTGATTGGTGAGTTTAGAGAAAAAATAGGTTCAGAGAAAAAATTTCAAGCACTAACAAAGTTTGTTCCAAATCCAGGTCCAATGAGCAACAGTATAGTAACTCACTATATCGATGAGTCATTGAAAAAAATGAAAACAGACTGTATTGATTTGTTACAGTTTCACTGGTGGGATTACAATGATGCAAGTTATCTTGATGCTCTAAATAATTTATCAAAATTACAAAGTGAAGGGAAAATCAAACATTTAGGACTGACAAACTTTGATACAGAGAGAGTAAAAATTATGAAAGAACACGGGTATGATTTAGTATCAAATCAGGTTCAGTATTCTATTTTAGATCAAAGACCAGACAAATTGATGGCTCCATTTTTTGCAAAACATGGGATAAAGATTCTATCCTATGGAACTTTGCTTGGAGGGTTTTTCTCTGAGAAATATCTAGGAGTAGATGAGCCACACAGAGGTAATTTGACTACATCCAGTCTACAAAAATACAAAAATATGATAGATGCATGGGGCGGATGGCAGTTATTCCAAGAGTTGCTATCTGTGTTAAACGGCATATCACAAAAACACAGTTGCAGCATTGCAAATGTTGCAACACGTTTTGTTTTAGATAGACCACAAGTTGCAGGAGTAATTATTGGTGCAAGACTCGGTATTGCTGAACACAGAGAGGACAATGCCAAAGTCTTTGATGTAAAATTAGACTCGCAAGACATTTTATCAATTAATAGTATAACTGCAAAAGCAAATGATCTCTTTGATGTCATTGGCGATTGCGGTGATGAATACAGATAATTTTAGATATTGAAATTTATAAGATAAAATGACCATGAGTAGTGCTTGACTGAGAAGGTTTTACCCAAAGAGAATTCAGATTTCAGTCTTCCAGGAAGAATTGATGAGAGCAACACTGCATATTTTGAAATTGAATCAAAATCAAAAGGTAGATCACTTACCATATTTGGAATAGCCTTTGTTTTAGTAGCTGTAGTAGTATTTTCGTATTATTTTCTAAATCAAAGTGAGATTGATTCACAGATTTTAGATAATACTACATTCAAGTCACTAGAGGAGAAGATGGTAAAACACTATGGAGTTGGACAGTTTGGTAGCGAGCATTCACATGCAGCATTGGCAGTATTTGTAAATGGAGATAAGATAGATTTTTCGTATCCACAATTTCAGATTCAAAGTAAGTACATACATTTTGAAAATGATAATCCATACCTAGTTCACAAACATGCAACTGATGTTCCATTGGAAATGTTGTTTGTGTCATTTGGATTAAAGATAACATCAGAGTGTATAGAGTTAGGCTATGAAGTAAGTCAATACTGCACTGATAAGGATAATTCTATGACATTTTTAGTGAACGGAAAACATTATTCAAACATTAATCTCTATGAAATAAAACATAATGACAGAATTTTAATTTCATTTGGGGATTCAGAATTAGTTTCAGAAGAACTAGAATATTTAGAAAAACTGGAAATTCATGACGTTCCAAAAATCAGCAAGTTAGTTCCCGGAAAAGATATTTCTGTTTGATTATGCAAAATAGATTCAATGTATAGTGATCCTTTAATGGAATAGTTTAAAGAAAAATCAATGGTTGATTGCGTTCATACGTGGAGAAAAAAACTTAGACTCCAAGAACTAATGATAGTTGCAAAAAGAGAACTTGATGCAGGAGAAGAAATCGATATTGTGTATGAGATTTTACAAGACGAAATGGAATCACGATGGAGATTTGTAGGCAGCACAAAACGGCAATACATTGAGGATATCAAGAAAATTTTGTCAAATCAATACGTTTTAACCGTATGAATGTGATTTTTATCAGATGAGAGTCAATACAATTCATGGTTTTTGCATACATCGGAATTGCATTAGGAGTTTTGATAGTAGTAATACTGATTGTGAAAATATCAAGGACTAGTCCACGCGAAGTGGCAGGAATTGATGTGTTTTGTAAAAAGTGCGGTCTTGAAACAAAGGGAATGGATTGTCCGAAATGTGAAAAAAAATCAAAATCATTTGGAGTATAATTTTCATTGTGTAGTGATGCTTTAATGGAATGATTTTAAAATTTAAGCATGTCAGAGTTGATTACAGAATATTTTACCTGTAAAATTTGTCATGGCAACCACTCTATCTCCCCTTCAGAGGTTAAAGACAAACTAACTGTATGTAATGGCTGTTGGTTAAACATGAAAGTTTGGCAAAGATACAAAGATCCTGATTTGAATTAATAAATTATTTTTAAGAATGATTTTATTATTGTAATTATGGGTTTGAAGGCTGATTGCAAATGCTCCAAGTGCAATTGTAAAGTAAATTTTGAAATCATAAATGGCGAGGAACTGCTCAATTTGATACAGCATGGACGGTTAACTGACGAACAAATATCATACTTGAAGACCAGAGTTGAGAGTAAAATCTGCAAGCATTGTTTTGCAGGTAAGCACAAGTGATAATTTGCAACAAGCTTAAGTTTGGGATTTGTGATTTTCAGTCATGAAGGATTCAACAAAAGGAGTCATAGTGATTATTGTTGCAACTATCGCATTTTATGGAATCATGAGTATATTGTGGAGAATGTAGAATCTAAACTATATTCACTAAAATTCATACAAAATTTACGAGTAAAATAAACAAATTTTCAAGATCAGTACAATACTACTTTTATTTCACAATTATCTACTTTTCTTAGATAGTGATCAACTAGTAAAAACATCAAGGAAATCAGTTGGTGTTTGGGCCATAACATAGAGTTGTCAATGGATAACTACTTGGTTTTGATTACTATCTGTTTTAAAATAATATTCAAGTTCTTTTGAGAACTATCAATAGGCTTAAGTTAATACTTTTTAGAAAATCATTATGAAGCCAGTAATCATTGCAGCACTGATTGTTGTGCCATTTGTGCTCTTTATTGCAGCTGCACTAGTATATCAATCACAAACTGGAACAGACATTGTCACTGGTGAGAAAAAAGGGGTTGCAGCTGGCAAATGGGGAGAAGAAGAAATTGCAAAAATTAAGAGTATTATAGATAATCCACCTGCAAGTTGTGATCCATCATATCTTGCAGTATGCATTGAACAATATCCCCCAGACCTTGATTGTGAAGACATTCGTTACTCGAATTTTATGGTTGTAGGAGATGATCCTCATGAATTTGATATAGACAGTAATGGAATCGGCTGTGAAAAATAATTAGACGTGTTTTTCATACAATTGGTTTAATATTGAATTGATTTTCTCATTTTCATGATCTCCCCAGGAATCAGACTTTATTCTGATGTGAATATTGTTTTGCTCTAGATTTTTTGTAACTCTAGGATACATCATTCCTATAAAAAATGATTTTTTATCCAAATGCATCTGTTCTGCTTTATGTTGGAAATAGCTAATCCATTCAGATTCAATATCTTGGAAAGTTTCTAAAATGATTCCTTGAATTTTTCGTTCTATTTCTGAATTCAATGGTTTGTTTTAGATTTATTATGATTTGAATATTTCTCTAGGCATAATAATTATACCAAACTATGCCATTTTTTAAAAATAAAATAAAAAAGAAAGATTAGTTAGCAGGAACTATAATTCCTCTATCTATCATCTTTAGTGCAGAATCTGCTTTAAGACACATTGCTACACCGTTTGATACTTTCATTACTAGGCTAAATCCTTCACGACATTCTACTTCTGTAGCATCAATGCCGGCAGTCATTTGTGTACGTGGGGAAATCCATGCTAGTTGCATGTCTTTTGCCTGTTCAATGAATTCTTCTCTAAGTTGTTGTTTTTCCTCGTCAGTGATTTGAGATGATTGTTCGCGGAGTTCTGCCTTGTAGGCTTTCATCTCTGCTACCCTATCATGAACATCAGACTTTCGTTCTTCAGACATTTCAAACTTCATCTCTAACATATGATCTTTGTATTTCATTTTGATTTCAGTTCGTTTTTTATCAGAATCTTCTCCGAATTTTTCTTCGTATTTCATTTTGATTTCGTCATGTCTTTCATCAGAAATGTCTCGTTTGTCCATAATCATTGATTTGATTCGCTCAGATTGTTCAGAGAATTTTTCTCTCAATTCCTCGTGTTTGTCTTTTGCAACTTGAGACATTCGCTCTTTTGCTACATCAGACATGTTATCAAAGTCATGAGATTTGTCAGAATCATGAGATTCTTTCTTGTAATCATCTCTTTCCTCGGGTGTCATTTCACACCATTCAGAGATTTTTGCAAGTTTTTCAGCATCATCAATTTCTACTGCACGCTCAGATTCATCCAAGGCACATAATTTTTCATAATCCATATGATATTTTTTATCCATCATTTGGTCTTTCATGTGTGCTTTGTATTCGTCTTGGTGCTCTGCAATGAAATCAATTCTACCATTCTCATCTAGTTCACAATATTGGTTCATGTCATCAACGTGATCTTCTGCTTTGTCATGTTCTGCGACAAATGCTGCTCTATCCTCATCAGACATTTCACAGTATTTTGCTAGTTTTTCTCTCATGTCTTCTTCATGATATTTTCTGAATTCATCTTTATGTTCATCAACAAAGATTTCTAATGCATCTTGACGTTCATCCTCATTCAAACTGCAAAAGTGTGCAAGTCTTTCTGAGAATTGTTCTAGTCTAGGGTGGTCTGCAAACAATTGACGTTTTTCTTCATCAGTCATGTTACAGAAATTTTCTAGTCTATCATCAAGACCATATCTATCTTCATCTTCAATTTCATCGTCGTCGTCATCTTCGTCATTTACAAAGACCATATCGCCAATGGTACATTCATCAGGATTATCTCCGATGACGCCATCTGCTTCAACACAGTCTTCAAAATCTTCAGTATTTTCATCTTCAACATTTGTTTCTAGAGATATTGCATCAATGACATCCTCAAGTGAGTTTTCACGATCATCTTCATCTTCAATGGCACAAATGGTTGCAAATTTTTCTGCATACTCATCTAGACCGTTCTCAGATATGATGGCGTTTTGCTCATCAGTAGTCATTACACAAAATCCTTCTAGAATATCGTCAAGTTCATCTGAGTCAGCAAATGCTGCGTTTCCAGCAGTAACGCCAGTAAACATAATCAGTGAAAATACAACGCTTAGAAGTCGTCTACTTTTCATTATGATTTTTTTAGTTTTTTGAATATAAAGGGTATCGTAGTATAGAAGAGGATCTTTTATTACAAATGAGACATTTTTTACAAAATCTTAGCACTAGAAAAATTCGTTAGCGCCGCTTAAATGCAATTATGCGTAAAACGTGCTATGAAGAGCCGTTTTGCAGGGTTGAATCCATTTTGAAAGAAAAATTAGAATCTCTAGTCGTTTTTGGAATCATGGCGGGAGTTCTATTACCTGCAAGACTACTCTTTGTAGAATTTGTATCAGATGATTGGTTGGGTTCAGTTGGCATAATTTCTGCAATATCACTTGCAATTGTAATTTTAGCCAAGAAAGAAAAACTAGGATTCTTCGGTCCAATGTTTGAGAGACAGTTATACAAATTTCAAAACGGTAAACGTGGAATCATAGTATTTGTAGAATCTACATTTTTGTTATTCATTTTAGGTTCAATGATTTTTGCAATAGAGATGGGAAATACAGTATACTCTGATTACAAGACAAATAATATCAAAAATATTTCAATCCCACAAACAGAAGAGCAGATGATACACCAGGTAAAGGAGCTCAAAGCAGAAGAGTGGTTTATTGGATTTATCATGATACCTGCAGCATTTGTAACAGAGTTTCCTTTGATGAGTGCAACTATGGCATCAATTGATGAAACAGTTGATGGATGGCTAATGCACTTTTACACTGTAGGATTTATAGAATATGTAGAGTTGTTAGGAATATTGATGTTTTACAAGATATCATTTAGAAAAAAGATGACAGTACCAGTTGCATCTACACTCTAGCAAGAACTATACAAAAAGTTAAGATCATTATTAACTGAAAGTCATAACTAAAAAAATAGTCTTTTTATTTTTTTCAAGCAATAAATATAGAGATTGAATTTGAATACCCATGGATACATTTGATGCTATTAATCAACGACGTGCTGTAAAACATTATGACCCTAATCACAAGATTTCTGATGATGAAATCAATCAACTAATGTCATTAGCGATTTTATCTCCAACTTCATTTAATATACAAAATTGGAGATTTATTCTAGTTAAAGATCCTAAAGTTAGAAAACAAATTCGTGCAGCAGCATGGGACCAATCTCAAGTGACAGATGCATCTTTACTTTTAGTAATTTGTGCTGATTTGAAATCATGGAAAGATAATCCTGCTCAATACTGGACAAATGCACCAAAAGAAGCTCAAGACTTTCTAGTGTCTGCAATGGGACCATTTTACGAAGGAAAAGACCAACTGCAAAGAGATGAGGCAATGCGTTCTTGTGGAATTGCAGCACAAACCATAATGCTTGCAGCAAAGTCAATGGGATATGATTCAAACCCAATGATAGGTTTTGATCCTGACAAAGTAGCAGAAATTATCAAACTTCCAGAGAATCATGTAATCTCAATGCTAATTGCAGTTGGAAAGCAGACAAAGCCTGCAATGCCGCGTGGAGGACAACTTTCATTGGATAAAGTAGTCTTTACTGATAGATTCCCATAAAAAAGAGGAGTCTAATTTGAAATCAATTCAATCTCTAAATAAAAAAATCGCTAGCTGCAAAAAGTGCCCAAGATTATCTGAATACATCAGAGATGTTGCAAAAAACAAAGTAAGAAGATTCAAGGAAGAAAAATACTATGGTAAACCACTATCAGGGTTTGGAGACATTAAAGCAAAATTATTAATCGTCGGATTAGCGCCAGCAGCGCACGGTGGAAACAGGACAGGTAGAATGTTTACAGGGGATTCATCAGGGGATTGGTTATTCAAAGTTATGCACAAATATGGATTTGCATCAATTCCAACTAGTCAAACATCAAATGACGGATTGATTCTAAAAAATGCATACATTACTGCTGCAGTTAGATGCGCACCACCACAGAACAAGCCAACAAGAGAAGAAATGGAGACTTGTTTTAATTATTTAGAGCAGGAAAAAGGAATTCTAACAAACATTACAACAATTTTGTGTCTTGGAAAAATTGCATATGATGCCACTTGTAAATTATACAAAGTAAAACCAGAAAAGTTTGGACACAATAAATTATTTTCCTATGATGGATTTGAAATTCTAACATCTTACCATCCATCAAAACAAAACACACAGACAGGTAGACTGACATGGAGTCAGTGGTCAGCAGTATTTGCAAAAGCTAAAAAAATAATAAAATAGAAGACTAGAGTTTTCTGCGGCTATCCTTTACAATGCCAAGCGGGGATGCGTTGGCATGTAACACGACAATAGGATATTGTGCTTGAATATCCAAACTCTGTCTTCAGTATCTATAGGCGTTATTGAATAATAAAGCAGATCAGTCAGATCATGTAAATTTGTGCGTATTTTTTGATAAATTTGAATGAATTTTAAGAATTATACTAGAACCCTTTAAATTTTATTTTTACTTAGAGTACATGGCGAGGACTATCATACCTGCTGAAATTCAGAGAGTAAACTTTGAGGAAGTGGACAGATAGGAAAAGGGAAACATGAAAAAGATAGAAGTATCTAAAATTCGTCTAGTTTTCCACTATACCTCGTTTCTTATTTGATTTTAAAAATAATTTTCAAATTAAACAAGTGAATTGATATGATTAAATTTCATTTTGTATATAACCAGAATGTAGAATTCATTAGTATGATCTAAATACTAAGTTCACATCATCATATCAAGTTGGAGCTCTCACCAAATAACTAATCGTTATTGGTCTCAAGTTCCATTTTTTCAAAATCAGTAACCTTAATTGTAAAAACACTATCAGTGTAACAAAGACTATGAATATCAAAGTTGGTTGTACTGGATGGAGCTATCAAGGATGGTCAGGTATATTTTATCCTAGAAATCTAAAGAGTTCCCAATGGCTCAAATATTATTCTCAGCTTTTTGAAATCACAGAAATAAATTCTACATTTTATAGAATTCCTGCACAAGAAATTGTACGACGATGGAATGAAGATACTCCACGACATTTTAGATTTACAGCAAAATTTCCATCTACAATCACACATGAAAAAAGACTAGACAGAGTAAACTCTGAAATCTTTTCATTTTTAGCATCATTATCTCCAATTCATGAAAAGGTTTCGGCACTTGTTTTGCAGCTGCCTCCATCATTGTCATTTGAGGAGGCAAAACCAAGACTTGGAGAACTCTTTGATTTGCTGCCAGATGATTTTCTATATCCAATTGAAGGAAGACATGAATCATGGTTTTCACAAGATGCAATTACATATCTAAAACAAAACAAGCACTGCCTTGTTTGGAATGATGTTGCAGGAGTGAATAATCCAATGCCAATTACATCAGACTATCTTTATGTCAGATTGATTGGGGATCGTTCCATTCCAGATTCAGAGTTTGGCAAAGTTTCAAAAAACAAAGAGAAGTTAATTGCAAATTGGGCAAAAAAACTCCAAGAAATCAAAGATATCCCCATGGCAATGGTGATGGCAAACAATCACTTTGAAGGGTTTGGTCCTGCCACTGCAAACTCTTTGAGGATGCAGATGGGTATGCGAGAACTAATCTGGGAAGAAAAGAAACAGAAAACACTAGGTGGTTTTTGATCTTTAAGGTAAGGGTGCTATCATACCAGTGCTAAGACCAATTGTTGCACCAAAATAATATCCAGACAAAATTGTTCCAGCGGACCAAACTAGAGAACCTGCAAAAGTATATGCTACAAATTTTGGAATTTTCATTTTGAGTAATCCAGCAGGAATTGAAATCATTTCCCTCATTACTGGAACCATTCTTCCCAAAAATACTGCCTTGTCACCATATTTTTCAAACCAAATTTCCACTCGTCCTAGTTTTTTCTCATTTACCTTGACATATTTCAAATAACGAAGTAAAACAACTCGTCCAAGTTTTAGCGCGATCAGATAGATAGCAGATGTTCCAATTGTTGCACCGATTCCACCAAGAATGATCATTGGAATCAAACCAAATAATGTAACACCTTGCTGAGATGCTAGAAATCCAGCAGTTGGAAATATTGCCAATGTAGGGATTGGTGGAATTATAGTTTCAAGTAATGCTGCTAAGAAAATTCCTTCGTAAAGATGATCTCCTAAAAAATCTGCAATCAATATCAAAAAAGAATCAAATGGTTCCATTTGTTTTTGAGAATGAAATCTTACTAAATTACCTTACGGGAGATTTTCATAGGCACATTTTGTGCCTAAAGTTTGGGAATGTTATGGTTTCAAAAATACTTTCAATGTATCAGGTTTTTTTGCATGTTCGATGGCTTTTGAAAATTGCTCCAATGGAAAAGTAGAATCAATCATAGCATCAACTAAAACAATTCCTGATGCTAGTGCATCTATTGCAGGTTTGAATAATCCACAACGTGATCCAATTAATGTAATTTCATTTATTATAGTTGGAGCCAAGTCAAGATTTTCCCTGGATGCAATAGTTGATTTCAGTATTACAGTTCCGCGGGGTTTAATTAACTTCATAGTATCTGCAAATCCAGAATTACTTCCAGTTGCCTCCACTACCAAATCAAAAGATTGTTCATCAGAGGGTTCAATGCCAATTTTTATTTTTATTCCACTATTCACCAGACTCTCAAGTTTACTTGGATGTTTTCCAAAGCATGTCAAATTAGGACACGTTAATTTTAAAACTTGAATAATTAATTGGGCTAATCGTCCATCACCTACTACTGCAACACCCCATTGCGGTTGCAATGATACCTGCTCTTTAATCTCAAATGCAGCAGCTAAAGGTTCAACAAATACAGCCTGCTCATCAGTTATAGAGTCAGGAATTACATGTAGATTTTTTTCAGGTAGTGAAAGAAATTCAGCAAATGCACCATCTCGTTTTAAAATTCCCAGAACTGTTCTGCTTGGACAATGTCTAGCCATCCCTTTTTCACATGATTCACATGCTCCACATCCAGCATTAATCTCACCTACAACTCGCTTTCCAATCAAACCGGGATTGTCAGATTTTTCTACTGTTCCTACAAACTCATGGCCCAAAATTCCATCATATGCCATATAACCATCTAAAATTTCCAGGTCAGTTCCACATATTCCAGCCAGATTGACTCTAACCAGTACCTCTCCAGGTTTTGGATCAGGATAGTTTTCATCATATTTCATATTTTTTCCATCAAAACATGTAGCCTTCATGAAAATAAGGTGGATTGTTTTCTAATTTTAAAATAGTGAATTTGTCAGTGTGAAGATCAGTTTTAAATAATTTAGTTTGATGAAAAATTCATGCCAAGAATTTCACATTTTGATATTCCAGTAGATAATCCAGAAAGAGCACAAAAGTTCTACAGCAAAGTCTTTGATTGGAAGTTTGAGAAATGGGACGGGCCGGTAGATTACTGGATGGCAAAGACTGGGACTGAGCAGCCAGGAATTGATGGAGGCATGTCAAAAAGAATTCCAGGTCAAATGGGAATGTCAAATACAATCAATGTCCTATCAGTTGATGAATTTGCAAAAAAAATAACAGAGAATGGAGGACATTTAATCATACCAAAAATGGCAATTCTAAAAGTTGGATGGTTTGCACAATGTACAGACACTGAAGGCAATATGTTTGGGATTATACAATTAGATGAGAAAGCAGAATAAACCACCTAAATTAATAATCAGATAGAGTACAAATTTTCAATTGAGTTACAAGTTTTTAGATCATGCAACTGATGCAATAATTGAAGTTACTGCAAAAGACCTCAAAGAGGCATTTGTAGTGGCAGCTGATGCAGAAATTAATTTAACTCTAGACCAAGACAAAGTAGAAGAAAAAGGACAGATAGTATTCTCTGCTAATGGAAAAGACATCAGTTATCTTTTGTATAGTTGGCTTGAGGAAATACCATTTATTCTCATTACTGAGGGATTTGCAATTAAAAGACTGGAATTTGACATTGAAGAAAAAGATGGATACAAAATCAACGCAATCGCATATGGAGAAACATTAGATGTGAAAAAACATAATTTCAAAGTGGAAATTAAAGCCCCTACATTTTACGACATGGAGATAAGACAAGACGATAATGGTGTTTACATGCGATTTCTGCTTGACCTGTAAAGTTTGTGAATAATTATTCGCAATCCCATAGAAGAAGTTATACGTGTTTTTTAAAAGACTTGGTTGTAAACTCATCATCATGCAAAGAAAGTTAGGACTATTTTCGATATTTTCACTTTTAATTCTAATGATGGTGCCTGCTCATGCAGACGTCACATCT
The DNA here is from genome assembly GCA_013203245.1 of Candidatus Nitrosopumilus sp. Lineage (GTDB taxonomy): Archaea > Thermoproteota > Nitrososphaeria > Nitrososphaerales > Nitrosopumilaceae > Nitrosopumilus. Next base: position 845 of record JABMOR010000050.1, on the reverse strand, counting down.
CTTTCATTAGAAAAGAGCTTTTACACAATAGATGAAAATTTTACGATGATTGGAACACAAGATGGAAAAGAAATTGTTTATGTTATAATTCGTGATGGAAATGGAAATTATAAAGGAATGGTGTCAGACCCTACAACAACTCAGGGTGAATTCAGTGCAATTCCAAGAGGAGTTAAATTATTTTTTGATGTTGAAGGAAGTTACAACGCTACAGCATTTACAGATACTCAAAGAGAAGTGAATGGTACTTCAATATTACTAGAATTTGACGGAAAGAAAGTATTTGAAGTTCCTAGTTTTGTATTGCAACTAAATGGAATCCCAGATAAAATAGTTGAGGTTGAAAAGACAGTTACATTTACAGCTAGTCTTACTGATAGTTCAGTTAAAGATTTAGTATTTAGTTTAAACAATGAACCAACTGGCGCTACAATTGATTCAAGTACAGGAAAATTTGTTTGGACTCCATCAAAATCTCATGGAAATATTCAGGATGTAATGTATAATTTTGACGTCATAGTTAAGAAAGGAAGTCAAGAAGATAAAGAAAACATTACAATTACAGTAAAGCAAGCATATGTCGAACCAGTAAAAGACCCAAAAGAACCTGAACCAACACCTACAGAGCCAACAGAACTAAATGGATTGGCATCATTTGTTGATGAAACTAAAGATCCACAGAGCTATGTTGATAGATACAATACAGAACCAACATACAAGAAATGGTTTGATGAGAACTATTCAGATTATGATTCTATTTATCAAGCAGTTGGATTAGAAGAGCCGTTACTCATCCCAGCACCATTTGTTGATGAAACAAAAGATCCGCAGAGTTATGTTGACAG
>JABMOR010000049.1 GCA_013203245.1 Candidatus Nitrosopumilus sp. | reverse complement strand
ATTGGATCTGGTAGTCCATCTTTTGGTCTACCTAATCCATCAAATACTCTACCAAGTACCTCTTTTGATACTGGCATTTCCATAACTTTACCTACAAATTTTGCTTTAGTTCCAGAAATTGACAATCCAGTTGTTCCCTCAAAGACTTGGACGATTGCTTTACCGTTTCCTACTTCGAGAACTTTACCTAGTCTTCTCTCACCTTCATTAGTTTCAATTTCTACTAGTTCATCAAATGCTGCATTTTCAACATCGTCTACAACAACTAGAGGGCCTTTGATTTCTGCAATCTTACTGTATTGAACTCCACCTTCAGATGTCAATTTGATACTTTCACTCCTGAAATTGATTTAAATTGTTCTTGTAGATCTTTATCTAATTGATCAAGTTTTGGCATCTCATCATCCTTAACATCCATTCTTGCTTTGAGTAAACTAGTTACTATAGGTAATGCACGTATATCAGATAATGCTACACCTTCTTTGAGTGCCTGTTGTCCCTTTTTGTAAAAGTCAACTAATAATTTCATTAACTTGAATTGTTTTTCTGGACTGCAATAAGTATCAACATCATCAAATGAGTTTTGTTGTAACAAACCAATCTTAATCATTCTTGCAACTTCAAGAATTAGTTTTTCTTCATCAGGTAATGCTTCAGGACCTAAGAGTCTGACAATTTCTTTTAGTGTATCTTCTCTTTGTAAAACACCATAAGTTTCACTTCTAATGCTAAACCATTCTTCACTAATGTTTTCTTTCCACCACTTTGAAATATCTGCAAGATAACCAGAATAACTATTCATCCAGTTAATTGATGGATAATGTCTAGAGTATGCAAGTTTTGCATCCAAAGCCCAGAAAGTTTTGATAAATCTCATTGTGTGAGTTGTAACTGGTTCTGTAAAGTCACCACCAGATGGAGATACAGCACCAATCAAAGTAACTGAACCGTCACGATCTGGACTTCCAGAAGCTCTAACACGGCCTGCTCGTTCATAAAATTCTGCTAATCTTGATGCAAGATATGATGGATATCCTTCTTCTGCAGGCATTTCTTCTAATCTACCACTCATTTCTCTAAGTGATTCAGCCCATCTACTAGTAGAGTCTGCTACAAGAACAACGTCTTTACCCATATCTCTGTAATATTCTGCAATTGTGACACCAGTGTAGATACTTGCTTCTCTTGCTGCTACTGGCATGTTACTAGTATTTGCGACAAGTACAGTTCTATCCATTAATGGTTTTCCACTACGTGGATCTTTAAGATGTGGGAATTCAACTAATACTTCAGTCATTTCGTTTCCTCTTTCACCACAACCAATGTAAACAACAACTTGAGAATCGGCCCATTTTGCAATTTGATGTAATGTAACAGTCTTTCCTGTTCCAAATGCTCCAGGAATTGAACCAGTTCCCCCTTTTGCAATTGGGAAGAATGTGTCAATGACACGTTGTCCTGTAATTAATGGGACTGTAGGATCATATCTCTTAAGATATGGTCGTGGTTTTCGTACAGGCCATTTATGATACATTTTAAGAGGAATTGATTGTCCATCTTTCTCAGCAGTTGCTAGTACAGTTTCTAAATCATAATCTCCTTCTGCTACAAGATTTAAAATTTTTCCACCTGGATGATCTGGTGGAACCATAATCAAGTTTTCAATAAGATCAGTTTCTTTAACAGTACCAATTCCACTTCCTGCAGTAACAACATCGCCATTACTTACAATTGGAACAAAATGATATTTCTTTGTCATATCTACAGCAGTTGTTGTGATACCTCTTCCAATGAAAGAACCAGATGCTTTAGATAATTCTCTTAGCGGTCTTTGAATTCCATCATAAAGTTGTCCAATAATTCCAGGACCCAATAATACACTAAGTGGGTTTCCAGTACCTACTACAGGCTCACCTGGCTTGAGACCACTTGTTGATTCGTATACTTGAATAAATGCTACATCTCCGGTTAATCGAATTACTTCACCTACTAATTTTGAATTACCTACAGTTACAGTTTCATACATTTTTGCATCAGACATACCGTCTGCTCTTACAGCTGGACCACTTACCCAAACAATTCTACCTTGAGCTGCCATAATCTAATTTCCCACTCCGAATTTTGCTGCAATTTCTTTCCTTATTAAAGGCTTCAGGCGTTCAATTCTTGCATCGATCGTATTATCAAATGTCATTGCACCATCTTTAGATTTTGCTTTAATTCCACCAAGACATTCAATTGTCTCAGAAGAAAATTTAGCCCCTGAAAACTGAGACACGGTAGATTGAACAACGTCTTTGTCTTTCGTATTTGTGAAAATTGTAACTTCTGAAGTACCTAAAATTTGGATTGCCTCATTTATCAAAGTTTTGACAAGATTTGAGTACTCGCCGCTACGAGCAGCGTCTGCGATTTGCTCCAATGCAGAAGAGAATACTCTCTCAACTGCTTCCTCCAATGCTAAAAGTTGTTTATTTCTGACTTCAATGTCTGAAGCACCTGTGATCTGTTTTTCAATCTTGTCAGCCTCTTTTTTGCCATTTGAAATAATTTTATCATATTCACTTTCCAATTTAGGGACAGCATCATCAAGTTTTCGCTGGGATTCATCCAATCCAGATTTAATATTTGTAAGAATATCTTTTTCAGTATTTTTTAAAATTTTGTCAATCGTACTTTCTAATGCAGAATTAGATGCCAATGGGTGCAGTAAAGCCATAATAGATTTTAATGTTTGGGATCAAAATCAGAAAGATATTAAACTCAATGAAAGTACCCAAAATTTGTCTTGGGAACAGCCGATCTAAAACTAGGAACTGTAATTTTACCAAGAAGTGAGTCTCCAAGGGCAATTTCAAGATTAACTGAATTTGAATGGTATCACAAAATTGATTCTGTTGGTGATTTGGTAACACCTGAAATCGATGATCTGCTACTAAAAGCACAGCAAACTTTCCAATCAATTGATGATGTCATCAAAGGAATGGGAATTCCTCTAACAGTAGGAATTATGGAAATTCTGTTCAAAGGAACTGTCATCAAGAAAAAAGACTATGAGATTAATGAAATTGAAGAAATGGTAGAGCAATTAAGTAAAGAGGCTCCATCCATAATTGACAAACCAGCACAATTGCTAGAAGACGCAGCAAATGCTAGAGTTTCTATTGAAGAATACAAGTCACTCAAAGACACCTTAGAAATAATCAAAAAAATGAAGATGGATCTTTCTGGATTTGGTTTGATGAGACATTTTTTTACAAATCTCTTTGTCATAAATTCTACAGACTTTGATGAGATTAGTCGTTCCCTAGAAGAAGTTACAATTTACAAATATGATTTAGAGAATAAAGAGAAATCTGCAATTTTAGTAATCTCAGATACTGCAGACTCTGAAAAAGTTCTCAAAGTTTTAAGAAGTTTCAATTCAAATTCATTTAAAATTCCAGAAGGCTTTCCTCAAATTCCAAGTGAGGCTTATGCATTAGCAGAATCAAAAATTAAGGAATTAACTACAAAACAATCAGATATCAAAAAAGAGATATCAGGAATTACAAAGAAAATCAGAAGGGACATTCTTTCACTTCATGAAAAAGCGCTGGTTGCAAAAGAGGTTCTTGAGACTTTGAGAAAACCAGGCGGAACTAAACACTTTGCAGTTATTCAAGGATTTATTCCAAGTAAAATGGAAGCAAAGTTTACGGATTCAACTAAACAATGGATGTCAGTTGTTGAGGATATCACAGATCCCAAACTAAAGGAAGAGATTCCAACCTTATTTGACAATAAACGATTTGTGAGAACTTTTGAAGTAAT
>JABMOR010000048.1 GCA_013203245.1 Candidatus Nitrosopumilus sp. | reverse complement strand
TCTGAAAATGATATCTTAAAACAACGAGATACATGGAAAACACTGCAAATCAAGGACGTATTCCTAACATGATGTGTTTTCCAGACCGCCACCCTACGATGCAGAACGGCGGCTTCTCGTCACATACAATACGGCAAAATCATATTTAACAATGACTCAAATTTCCAACTAGTGATAATTAGGATATTGAAATTCTCTGAATGTATTCTTCATGAGTTTTTCTCTGGTTTTTTACAATCCACAGGAATGTTTCATGATTTGGATTCATAATTAGCCCTCAAAATTTTTTGATAAACCATAAAAAGTGAAAAAAATTTGATCTTTTAGTGATTGTATTAAAGCCTGTATTTTCTAAAAAATTTACCTTTTCTCAAAAACTATCAATTTTTATTAAATGCAATATTTCACTAACCTCATGGTAGTGTGTTGTATTTGCAAACTTGTTCCTGGTACACTGAAAATAACTGACGGTAATCCAAAGTATAAAGGAAAACCAATTTGTGCAGAATGCCAGGGGTATCGTAAATTACTCAAAGAGACGAAGTAGATTCTGATTTTGTTTTGTTTTTTGCAGCCCAATCTTCATACATTTTGATTAATTCATCCACGTCTTTGCCGTCTTTTGAATAGGTCACTATAACACCAAACGTTCCTTTGGTATCATGACCCCTTGCAAAGTATCCCCAAAATGAGTCAGGCAGTTTGGCAAAACTACTAGAATCATGTGATACTCCAATCAGATTATTTCCAATTACCTCGACTACTTTTTTGGCATCGATTTGCTCAATCATTAGTTGACGCCTTTTCTTCTGTGTAGTTTTTCTCCAGTTAGTACAGTATTATTTTCAAAATCTTCTTGCCTTTTCTTCATGGCGTCTTTTTCTTCTTTAGTTACTTCACGAATAATTACATCCTCACCGTCGGCAAAATTTCCGCATTTTTCACATATCCATAGTGGAGCTTTATCCTTTGCAAATACTAGCGGCAATCTTCTCTCGTTACATTGTTTACAAAATAGTGTCATCTTTTCAATATCCCTCTATGGACTAAGCCTATCTGGGTCTCGTGGATACAAAACAACTTCGCGAACATTATCAATTCCAATTAGTGTAGTTAACAGTCTCTCCAAACCCATTCCCCATCCTGAATGTGGTGGCATTCCCCAATCAAATGTTTTAAGATGGTCTGCAAATTGTTCAGGATCTAATCCTTGCTCTTTTAATCTTGCTTTGAGCATTTCTGGATTGTGAAGTCTAGTTCCTCCTGAAGATAATTCTAAAAATCCATACTGCAAATCAAATGAGCGCGAAAGTGTTGCATCTTCATCTTTTTCTCTAATGTAAAATGGTTTTAGCTTCATAGGCCAGTCAGTTAAAAAGAAAAACCCTGGATGATTTTTACCTATAATTCGCAAGTGTGAATCCAATAAATCATCCCCAAATTCTACTTTTTCTCCTTCTTTTTTCAATTCTTCAATACATTGAGTGTACGTTATTCTTTGAAATGGTGCTGAAGGTATCTCAATGGTATGCTCTATTGCTTCTTGTTCTGCTTTACAATTTTCTGAAATATCTTTGTAAACTTGTAACACTAGTGATTCTAAAACATCCATAACATCTTCGTAATCCATGAATGCAGCTTCAATGTCTACACTGGTAAATTCTGTCAAATGTCTTCCTGTGTGAGAATTTTCTGCTCTGTAAAAGTTTGCAATCTCAAAGACTCGTTCCAGTCCTATGGTCATTTGCTCTTTGTATAATTGTGGACTTTGAGCAAGATATGCAGTTTTTCCAAAATAGTCCAATGAAAACAAGTCTGCACCCCCTTCACTTGCACTGCCGATGATTTTTGGAGTTGTAATTTCCAAGAATTTTTTATCTGCCAAAGTTTTTCTTAATGACTGCAATACATGGTGACGTAATTTGAAAATTGAGGCTGTTCTTTGATTTCTCATGTCAAGTGCACGATGATTCAATCTAGTGTCGATGTTACTTTCTAGTCTGCCAATTGGGTCAACTGGTAATGGATGAATTGCTTTTCCTAAAACTTCGATTTCATCTGCTTTAATCTCAAATGCAAAGTCGCGAGCTTTGGTCTCTTGTACAATTCCTTTGATGGTAACTACGCTCTGACGATTAATTTCCCCAAGATTGTCGTTTAATTCCCCTTTTACTATCACTTGGGATATTCCTGAGACATCACGAAGAGTGATAAATGACATTTTTCCTAATTTTCTAAGATCCTCAATCCATCCTCCCAATACAACTTGTTTTCCGATTAATTCTTGATTTAATTCAGAAATATCGTGAGTTTTCACAAAAACCATGTCTATCTTTTATCCTCAAATTCTATCTCAATGTCAAGGTTTCGGGCGTTTCTGACTATCTGTACTACTTTTTCAGTGTCAATTGGAAATTTAGGAGTCCATTTGCCTGAAACAACTGCTTTAGTCTTTTGAATCCCTTTTGCCCAAACTTCATTAATTGATAGAATTTTAGTTGGAAAGAACAAATCTTCTATGAATCGCTTATCTGTCTCATCAGCCTCCACGAGCCAAATTTTCCCTTTGAATTCTTCTTGCAATATTCGATATAGTGTGCGACTTTGTCTGATTATCATGATGTCCTTTTTTGCCAAAGATAAAACAAAATTCCCGTCAAACTCTTTGCATGAATATAGTGTAAAATTTTCAATTTCTTTATTTGATTTTGCAATTTTTGCAAGGTTCATTGATGCGACAATGTCGGCTTTTGTCAATTCTCCTGATTCAATTTTACTTTCACACTGGGGACATAGAATTGAATTTTTTGCATCAAAGCCACAGATTGGTAATTTCATTTAAATCGACTTTTTCATTCTGATAATGTTGTTTATATCCCTTAGTGCAAAACAAAAATGCTAGTTTGGATCTAAGAGAACAATGACGTTTCTAAAAGTTGAGGGATTATCCTCCACGTATTCGTCATCAAGAGGACCTGTCTATGCAGTTGATGATGTTGATTTTGAATTAGACAGTGGTGAGTCAATAGGGATTGCAGGCGAGAGCGCATGTGGAAAAAGCACATTAGGTTTATCCATAATTCGAATGCTTTTGGGAGGAACTACAAAGGGCAATGTCAATTTTGATGGTGACTCTATTTTAGATATGGAAAAGTCAAAATTTGACGATGAATACAGATGGAAAAAAATCTCCATGGTCTTTCAGGGTGCCATGAGTTCTTTGGATCCTGTATTTACAATTAATGAACAATTTGTAGAAATTTTAAAACAACATGACTATAATGGTGATTTTGAAAAAATAATTTTAGATGCCATGAATTCTGTTAGTCTTGATGAAAATGTTCTAAAAAAATACCCTCACGAACTAAGTGGAGGGATGAAACAAAGAGTTGTCATTGCAATGGCATTGTTACTTAGACCAAAATTTGTAATTGCAGATGAACCTACTACAGCTTTGGATGTTTTGATTCAAGCTCAAATTATTAATTTATTAAAATCTCTAAAAAAAGATGGCATGTCTTTGATGTTAATTACGCATGATTTGGCCGTTTTATCTGAAATTGCCGATAAAATTGGCATAATGTATGGGGGACAAATGGTAGAGTTTGGTTCTTCAGAACAAATTTACAAAAACCCAAAGCATCCATACACTCAAGGTCTTTTAGAATCAATTCCGACTTTGAAAGGTAACACTCCAAAATATATCAAAGGGATTCCACCTAGTTTGCTTGATGCGCCAACACAATGCAGATTTCTTGAACGATGTCCGCAGGCTATAGAGAAATGCAAAGAGATTCCCACTAAATTCAAAACTGATACTGGTTATGTTAGATGTTGGTTGTATGAAGATGAAAAATAAAATTATTTCTTGTTGAGAAATTCTTCATCAATTTTTCTCAAATATGTTTCTTGTAACTGTGTAATTTCTCTTCCAGTTGTGTTTCTACTAATAATTTTTGCATATTGAACTAGATCTTGATTCTTCTGAGTTTTTTCAAACTCTTCTATCTTCTTAAATGATTCCTGTTCAAATTTCATAATTTTTCTTAATTCTTTACTGAGTTCTTCGGCTTTCATCTCTTCATAATTTTTAGGATTTGATTTTCTAAAATTAATCTCATCAATTAACTTTTGAATTTCATCTGGTTTTTCCATGTTTTTTAGAAATTATTCAAATATTTTAATTTTGTATTTTCTTTTTATGTTCTAGTATGTGTTTTAATCCATCCGTCATACAAAGTGAGTCTAAATCAATTTCACAGTATGGGCATTTCATGTGCTAGGAATATTTTTTTACAATTGGGAAACACGAATCGATGATTCTTAACACTTCTGATCTGATGACTTTTTTATCAATTGATATCCAAACTCTTGATTTTTTAATTGCAAATGAAATTGTTTGCACCTTTTTCCTTTCTTCCCAGACAAATTCAATCTCTCCTAGATTTTTATCAAAAAATCCTTCCAAATCTGTTTTCATTGCAATATGTGAAAATTGATACTGGGTATTTTTTTCATTTAATAATGGAATTAAATCTGGTCTTCGTTTGTATGCTAGCAGGTTTCCGCTTTCACCAATTACGCCTACAAATCTGATAAATGGACTAATTGTTGCAATCGTATCACAAATAGCTTCAAAATCTTTTTTTGACATCTGCTAGAGTTCTAAAAAGATGATATTTTAATGAACGCACCTTTCTTTATTCTAGATTTAATTAAATACGGCCCAGAAACAGTTTGATTTGTGGATTTTATCGATATCTTTCCGTTTGCGACTGATGTGGGGTATTATCTTCTAGCTTTAGTTAATTTCTTTGGTTCTCTAGTGCCTTTTGTCCCCTTGCCTGGGTTCTTACTTCTTGCTACAATGTCTGTAGGGGACCAATACGATCTACATATTTTGGCATTGGTATCGGCATTTACTGCAACTGCTGCAAAACAAATTATTTTCTATCTTAGTTATGGTGGCAGAAGAATGATCAATGAAAAGACTCGAAAGAGAATGCGCCCGTTTGAAAGATTAATCAAAAGATATGGTGCAGGGGCTGCATTCTTTGCTGCTGCAACTCCGATCCCTGATGATCTAGTGTATGTTCCATTGGGATTGGCAAAATACAATCCTAAAAGATTCTTTATTGCAACTCTTACTGGGAAAATCGTTCTAAGTTATTCTATCATACTTATTTCACATCATTTGGGGTTGTCATTGGTAGAGCCATTCCTTGAAAATATAGATGATACGACTCCGATATACATTGGAATTGTTATTTTTGGTGCCATGATGACTGTCGTTATCATATTGCTGTTGAGGTTAGATTGGGCAAGAATTCTTGGAAAGTTTGCACCGTGGACTTTGGATGAAAATAATGAAGATGAAAACAACAACGATTAGATTTCAATTTTAAAATTCCACAACTTGTCGACAGCTTTTGTAATCCCTATCCTTGGTGATGAGATAATTTTTTTAATTTTTATTCCTTCTGTGATGTATAGTTTTGATTTTTTTGTCAAATCAATACCGTACTGCTCTTTGGTTATGTCTAGGGCTTGTGCCAATTTTGCTGGTCCGTTTACAAGATTTTTTAAATTAGGGTTTCCTCTATTTTTTTGCATGATTTTGATTCCGTTTTCAGGCTTGATTGCACGGATTAGGACTGCTCCTGCTACTGATTTGGGATTTTTTGCTACTACATTAAAACAAAAATGCATTCCATATGTAAAATAGACATAGGCAAAACCTACTTCTTCAAACATTACCTTGTTTCTATCTGTGATTTTTCTAAATGCATGACTTGCAGGGTCGTCACTATGTCTATACGCTTCAGTTTCTGTGATTATGCCTGATATTTTATTTTGACCTATTATCCGAATTATTTTTTTCCCTAAAAGATTTTTTGCTACTGTTACAGTATCATTTGAATAAAATTCTCTAGGTAGTATAGTCAATATCTATTTTCACTTTTTTGTTATTTTTTAACTTTACAATTAAATTAAACAATTTCACAATATCTTTTTTTAACACTGTGATTAATTCTTGATTGTATATTGTAGCGGCTGGATGTAGGGATAAAAAATACAATTGATTATCTTTTTTGACTAGTTTCCCTCTGAATTTTGTTATCTCTGAACCTCCCAATAGAGAATTAAATGCAGTATTTCCTAAAATGCAAATTATTTTTGGTTTTATAATTGCTATTTCTTGTTTCAGGTATTCTTGACATGTCTCTCTTTCAATTGCAGTTGGCACTCTATTTTTTGGAGGTCTGCATTTTACAATATTTGTAATGTACACATCATCTCTTGAAACACCTGCTTCTTTTAGAGCCATTGAAAGTTTTTTTCCTGCAATTCCGATAAACGGCTCTCCGTTTTTATCCTCATTTTTTCCTGGCGCTTCTCCTACAAAGATTACATTTGAGTGAAAATTTCCTTTGCCTGGAACTGAATTGGTTCTAGTTTTACAAAGATCACAATTTGTACATTTGATTACTTTTTGTTTAATGATTTCTAATTTTTTACTCATTTTCTAATTTACACTCTTTACTGTTGCAGTTCCTCTTATTGTAGGGCCTCCATTACCCATTATCATTGATTGCATTGGATCTCCTTTACCGCAATTAGTTATTGGCCTCACTGTAAAATCATTTCCACACGCATCAATTGACTCAAAGAATTTGGGTGCTGTGCCCATTACAATTACGTCTCTGAGCAAATCTGTAATTTCACCATTTTCAATTTTTTGTGCATATTGACAAGAAATACTCCAATTGTATCGCTTCATGTCAATTGAGGGAATTTTCATATTGGAAATTAGGTAGCCATGTTTGACATCTTTTATAATCTCAGACACGTCCAAATCCCCATTACCAATACATGTGCATGCCATACGTATCAACGGCATGAATCGATAATTTGTCGCCCTCATATTTCCTGTAGGTGCAGAATTGAATATTTCTGCTGTTTCTCTATTTTGCATATGATTTTTTAAAACTCCTTTTTCTACAAGGGTTGTTTTTTTAGTCTCAACACCCTCATCATCAAATTGATACCATCCTAAACTTTCTTTTATTGTAGGATCATCAAATACGTTGAGATTTTCTGAACCAATTTTTTCTCCAAGCTTATTTTTCCACCATGCCCCTCCTGCCCATGCCATCTCTTTTCCTAATACTCTGTCAGCTTCTGATGGATGTCCAAGTATTTCATGTGTAAGTAATGACACAAAGTCTGGATTCATTACTACAGTTGTATTTTCTTCTTTAGCTGGTTTTGCAAGTGTTAGTTGTGATGCTTTTGATGCAACTTCTTTTGCACTTTGATGAATTTTATTGATTATTTGTTCTAGCCCCCCTCTTCCCCCTTCTGTAATGTTTACTGATTGTGTTATTCCTGATTCATGAGCAATAGCTATAACCTCTACCACAGTATCTGTAAAGTTTTGTAAAATCTCTGAACCTTCAGAATTTATAAAATATTTTGAATTTAATGTATACCATGGATTGACAATGGATTTTTTTATTCTTGGTATCTCTAAAATAATTTCACTGCATTCAGATCCAATTTTAATTATCTCTTCTAATTCTGGTTTTTTTACCACTTTATAATCAATTTTAGTTTTTTTCGAAATATTTGGATAAAGATTAATTTTATTTTTTTTATTGTTTATGGTGTTTTTTATTGAATTATCAATTGCATCTTTGATTTGTTCATAAGATTTTGGATTAGTTATTGAACAAAAACTCCATACGTTGTTTTTGATTATTCTGATTCCTATGCCTCTATCATCATTTGTTCTAACATATTCTATCTCGTTATTTTCTAACAGAACTGATTTTCGTTCTTGTTGTTCTGCCCTGACATCACAGTATTGAACTCCTGATTTTTCAGCATAACTAATTGCTCTATCTGCAAGATCTTGTAACCATGTGTCCACAACATATGAGATTATGTGCAGTTCGTAAATCTTCTGTTATCTAATGATTTGATATTGCAGGCATGGTGAAATAGTATTCGTCTTCAAAATCATAGTCTGTTATGCCTTTTTTGCGTAAAAATTCAAAATACTGCGTACAATTTGTATAAAATTTGTCATTTTTTGTAATGTTATCGTTCATGCTCTGATTGACAATATCTCCATTTTGTCAAGAGTGTGAGTGATTTTAGTTCTGAAAGTTTGTTTTCTTTAACTAGACTATAGTGCGGTTTTATTTTGCTCTGATTGATTCTTTGGAATTTTAAATGAAAATGTTGATCCTTGGTTGATTTCACTGTCTGCCCATATTTTTCCTAGGTGGTTTTCGATAATTCCTTTAGATATGGCTAGGCCTAATCCGCTACCTCCCCTCTCCCTTGTTAACGATGCATCTACTTGGTAGAATTTCTTAAACAGATCCTTTTGTTTTTCTTTGGCAATGCCTACTCCATTATCTTTGATGCTTACTGTTACATCTGATGGCTCATCTTCTATGTTGATCTCTATTTTACATTCATTTGATTTGATTGCAATGATGCTGTTTTTTATCAAGTTTGAAACGACTTGTGTTATTCTTTCTGAATCGTGCTCTACCTGAATGTTTTCCCCATTTACAATAATTTCAATATTATTTTTTTCTGCCTCTAATTTAAGATTCTCAATTGCTCTGTTAATTGTATCTTTGATACCTGTAATTGTTTTTGACATTCTTAACTGGCCTAATTCCAATTTTTGAGCATCTAGCAAATCTGAGATTATTGATAACAGTGTTTCAGAACTTGATTTGATGATGCTTATTCTTTCTTTTTGTTTACCTGTTAACTTTCCTAAATGTTCACTAAGTAAAATACCTGCATATCCTTGAATTGGTACTAGAGGTGTTTTTAATTCATGTGTAATCATTGCTAAGAATTCATCTTTTGCAATTTTATTTTTCTTCCCTTCATCTTCTTTTTCTTTAATTGTATTGGACATTGTGTTAAAATTAGTAACTAATTCCCCCACTTCGTCTTTCCCTGAATAATGAATTTCTCCATATATTCCGTCTTTCACTTTTGAAAGAGCATGTGTAATCATTTCAAGTGGTAACAATGATTGCCTAATTACAATAATGACTATGAAGAAAATGATAATATCTGCCACTAGTATTATTTGGACGATGGTTTGTTCATCAGAGTTATGATCTAATGTAATTTTACTCCACTTTTCAAGAATTTCATCAATGTTCTCATAAAGTATTTGTTTGTTAGAATTCATTTGATTCTTTGCAGAATTGAATTCTGGTGATAACAATGTTCTTTCTTCTAAAATTATTATTTTTGATTGCATTGATTCCCATAGTGGGTCTATTGTCTGCAATGTGTTAGAATTTTCTCTTGGAATTTGAATTAATGTTTCATGTTTTTCTCCAACACTTTTGACATCTAAATCTAAAGTAGATATTTGTAATAATTTCCTAATTCCAATTTCAAATTTTAATTTCTTCTCTTTTAATTCATTTTGAGCATTAACATCTTCACCAATTGAAATTAACAGTGTTTGCTGTCCGATTTTTTTAGCGCATTCTAATAATTCATTACTAATTTCTTTATGTCTGGCATAATCTCTGTCTAAATTTATAATATCATTGGTAAGTTGATTGGTTGCTAAAATCAGTTCATTATTTTTTTCTAAAAGATAATTCATAGCTTTTGTAGCTTCTGAATCAAAAACTGATATTTTTTCTGTATTTTGAACACTTGCCTTATAATTATTCCATGATGTTGACATGTCATTATACTCTGAAGATAATTCAGATGGGATTTTTACAATACGGTGTTCATTTATTTTACCTCCGTTTTCTATTGCTTGAATGATTTCTTCAACATCATGTATTTTTTGTTCTAGTTTTTCTTTATCTTCCTTTTCTCCACTTGCAACAGATACAACTAATCCTGAAATTGATTCAGATCCTACCTTGATATCTCCAACTTTGATAATTGAAAATGATTGATCTGTTTCTAAATTATGATCTTGATAATATAATACCAAATTGATTACTGCTGCAAGAATTAATACCATTATCAATAAGTAAGTTTTATTGATTAGTTTCACATTGAATCTCCTTTATCATAGGGTATAAAAATAATGGTTACACTTTGATATGTTGTCTAACATGTCTGATGAATTTTTGGCAGTTGCTACAAGAGAAATTGACGAAGATCTTACTGAATTGGAGACAATTTTTACTAGTTGCAAAAATGACTGCGATGTTATTTCTAATGCTAATAACTTCCAAAAGCACACTCATAAGATTAAGGGATTGGCCCCCATGATGGGTAAAACATCGCTTGGGCAAATATCTGGTTCTCTTGATACTTTATTGAAAACCATTTTGCCTGGTAATGAGTTTGATGGGATTTTTGATCTTTTATCTGAAATTTTACCTTTTATGAAATCCTTGATGGTTGAGGACACTTGTGATTTTTCAATGATTGAAGAAAAAATTTCTAAAATTGAAAATATATCAAATTAATGAATCTATTTAAAATACTAAATAGTTCAATGATTCATGGCACGGATTATAATTGCAGATGATTCTGATGTAATTCGTCTAGTTTTAAAAGACATTCTAACTATTGGTGAATACACTGATATTTTAGAATCATCTGATGGTGAGGAATCAATTAATTTGTATAAAGAGATTAAACCTGATCTAATTTTATTGGATTTGGCAATGCCAAAGAAAGATGGCTTGACTGTTGTAAAAGAAATTATTGCATTTGATCCTAACGCTAAAATTATTTTAATCACTGCTAGCGATGATCAAAAAACAATACAACAATGTTTAGACTCTGGTGCCTCTTCATATATTTCAAAACCATTTGATTTTAACACTATCTTAAAAGGAATTTCAGATCTTTTAGCAAAGTAATTTAGTGTATTATTATAATTTCTAATGATTAACATAATGTCCAAAATTGTTGCTGATACCAGTGTTATAATTAATGGTCAATTAGTTGCTCAAATTGAATCTGGAAATGTTCGGAATTTTGAAATTATAATTCCACAATCTGTTTTAGATGAATTACAATCTCAAGCATCAAAGAAAAAGGAACAGGGATTTATTGGTCTTGAAAAAATTAAGCGACTTAAATTATTGTCTGGAAGTTATGGATTAAATATTGTTGTAAGTGGTTCCCACACTACTTCTGATGATGTAAAGCTTGCATCTAGTGGTAGAATAGATGCTCTAATTGTTGACATGGCCAAACAAAATGATGCTATACTATACACTTCTGATAAAGTTCAACATTTAGTGGCCCAGGCTGAAGGTGTTGAAACAGTATTTCTAAAATCTGAAATTAAAACTAAATCATTAGAGTTTCTCAAGTATTTTGATTCTGAAACTATGAGTGTACATCTCAAAGAAAACCAATATCCGTTGGCCAAAAAAGGCAAACCTGGAGCATTTGTATTGACAAAGATTAACGATGAACTCCTTTCTAAAGATTATTTGGAACTTATCACTTCCCAAATTTTAGATATTGTAAACATATGTGATTCTAGTACGTTGGAGATATCAAAAACTGGTGCATATGTGGTTCAACACGAAGATTACCGAATCGCTATCACATATCCTCCTTTCTCTGAGGCTTTTGAAATTACAATAGTTCATCCTATTGTAAAACTAACTCTTGATGATTACACAATTTCTGAAAAATTAATGGAACGTTTTGCTGATAGTGCCGAAGGAATTGTTATTTCTGGTGCTCCTGGTTCTGGAAAAAGTACTCTTGCATCTGGTCTTGCAAATTTTTATCATAAAAAAGGAAAGATTGTAAAAACATTTGAATCTCCACGTGACTTGCAAGTAGATTCTGGGGTAACTCAATACAGTAAACTTGATGGAAGTTTTGATAATTCTGCAGATATTTTGTTACTTGTAAGGCCTGATTATACCATATTTGATGAAGTACGACGACGAGAAGATTTTGTAACATTTGCTGATTTGAGATTAACTGGTGTTGGGATGGTTGGAGTCGTACATGCAAATTCCCCATTGGATGCAATTCAGCGCTTTATTGGAAAAATTGAACTTGGAATTATTCCAAATGTGCTGGATACTGTAGTTTTTGTTAAAGATGGTGGAATTCAAAAAGTCTATGATTTAGAATTAATGGTTAAAGTCCCTACTGGAATGACTGAATCTGATTTGGCTAGACCTGTAATTGAAATTAGAAATTTTGAAGATAATGTCTTAGAACATGAAATCTACACTTTTGGAGAAGAAAACGTCATTGTTCCTGTTGGAAAAAAAGTAGATAAGGTTGGAATTGAAAAACTAGCTGAAGATAAAATTAAAGAAACATTTAGGAGATATGATCCTCGGGCTGAAGTTGAAATTTTATCTGATAACCGTGTTAAAGTCATGGTTGATGAACAATGCATCGCATCCATAATTGGAAGAGGCGGTTCCAATATCAAAGAAATTGAAAAATCCCTCAGAGTACACATTGATGTTGTTGAGAAAACGTCTAATGATGTATCATTGGCATCTGATGATATATCATTGACATCTGATGATGTACCCTTTAGTTTTTCAGAATCAAAAACTGCTTTACTACTTACAGTGAATAGAGATTTCACTTCAATGCATGCTGATATTTATGGTGATGAAAAATTCATCGGATCCGTTAGAATTGGTAAAAAAGGGCTAATCAAAATTCCAAAACGCTCTGATCTTTCAAGGAAATTAATGGATTATACATCTTCACAAAATGATATTAAGATTTATCTTAAAGATCTTTAAAATTATCAATGATTTTGGGATTTGCTTTTAAAAAAGTAATAAATTTTCTTAACTGTTTGATTGTTTTTTGATTTAGGTGGTGCTCAATTCCTTCTGTATCTTGGTTGGCAGTATCATAACCTACTCCTAAAATTTCAAAAAATTCCAATAATATGCCGTGCTTTTGTCTTATTCCTTCTGCAATTTTTATTCCTTTTTCCGTAAGATTGATTCCATGATATTTCTCATATTCTAAAAATCTGTTTTCATCTAGTCTTTGAAGCATCTTGGTGACACTAGGTGCACTCACATTCATGTATCTTGAAATATCCAATGTTGTTGCATATCCTTTCAATTCTACCAACTCTGCAATAATTTCTAAATAATCCTCCATTCTTGTACTGGAGCGAGTTTTTTCTAATTCATGTGCTGCCTTGATTGAATCCAATCTTTTAGAATTTTTAGATTTCATGTGGTATTTTTTCTAAATGAAATCTAGTATAATTGGATGTCTTTTGAGTTGATTTTAGTTGTTCTTTGTTGACTTGAATGTGATGGGAGTTGATCTCTGGCTCTTAACTAATTTCTTCTAAATCTAGGTTGGAATGGTTGATCCCCTAAAGACACGTCTAGATAAATTGAGAAAATTCTCTGATTCTGCCAAACGTAGAGCAAATTTGTATGCTGAAGTTTCCGGTATTAGTGACCAACATGTTGCTAGTTCACTAGGTGCTCTTCAAAAGGCCCCAGCTCCTGGTAAAAAACTACAAAAAATTGGATTTTTGATGCTATGGATCCCTGAGCCTACTGGTATTACTTGTGCAATTGGAGGGCCGATGATAGTTGCAGGGAGATATCTTGACAAAAAATACAACAGTTCCACTATTCATGACATTGGGAACCATACAAAATCTACAATGTCTTCAATTAGTGACTTTAAGAATTCTATAAAGTAATCCTCCTTAGTTTTTAAAATAATAGTTATATGCTGATTTATGCATTGTACGAGCATAAGAAAAATATCTGGCTTGAATTCAAGGTTCAGTTGAATGACATCTGCGATTATAAACTGAATAAATCATTACTAATATGATGAGAAAAATAATACTCTTCATTGCATCAAGTTTAGATGGATACATTGCAAGAGAGACTGGAGAAATTGATTGGCTACCCGAAAATACGACATCTGGATATGATGAATTTATCAAATCTATAGATACAGTAATCATGGGTAGAAAAACATATGATCAAATACTAACGTTTGGAGATTATCCTTACAAAGTCAAGAAATCATACGTCTTTTCTAGAACCAATAATAATTCTAAAGATGAAAATATTGAATTTGTACATGATGCTGATAAATTAGTGAAGAGTATAATTTCTAATTCAGGAACAAACATCTGGTTAATTGGAGGTGCAGAAATAATTTCTATATTTTTGAATCTTGATTTTGTTGATGAAATAATTCTATCAATAATTCCTGTTGTTCTTGGTAAGGGAATACCGTTATTCAAGGATGTAGAAAAAAAAGTAAAACTTGAATTGATAAAAACTAGTAATTATGATAAACTAGTCGAACTGCATTACAAAGTTTTAAAATAATATTATGTATGTTGGAATTTTAGAAATAATGGTTGTTGGGATTGGAAAATCTAATGATTATTAGTATGCTAAAGTTCATAATTTTAGAATACAATTCATGACTGATGAGAAAAAAATGAAAATTATGTGTAAATGGTGTAATGTTTCTAAAACTTGCCATATTGTTAGTCAAGAGATTACAGATCATCATGGGCCCTATGGGATAGATAGTGTTATGATGGCTAATATCAAAATCCACAAACATTACAAAGGAAAAAATTATTGTAAAGGCTCAGATAGAACAATCACTGCACCTCTAGATAATACGCTAAAATATAATGAAAAGAATAAAGATTAGATTCTAAACTCCAATACGCTTAAGTTCACTATTCTTGCAGAAAATTCATGAACCCATTGGATTATTTGATAAAACAAAATGATCAAATTTCAATGTCAATGCCTGAGTGCGATAATATCAATACTGACGGGCAAAATGAAGAATAAGATATGGCTGAAGCTTCATTGTCAAAACTAGATGATAAGGGCGTTTTCACTATTGTAAAAGTTGAGAATGTTGAGAGAAAAGTTGGCAAAGAGACCATTACTG
>JABMOR010000005.1 GCA_013203245.1 Candidatus Nitrosopumilus sp. | reverse complement strand
TTAAAAGACAAACTTTCGTTATCTGATGCTGTCATTGAAAAAGCATCATACATTTACAGAAAAGCCTTGGAGAAAGGTCTCGTCAAAGGCCGTTCTATTTCCGCTTTAATTGCAGCATCTCTTTATGCTGCATGTCGAGACACTGAAACTCCAAGAACTCTAAAAGATGTTTCAGATGCTGCAAATGTTAAACGAAAAGATATTGCAAGATGTTACCGATTATTACACCATGAATTAGAACTAAAAATGCCTGTAGTAGATTCCATTCAATGCATTGCAAGAATTTCAAGTAAACTTGAGATATCTGAAAAAACAAAACGATATGCCGTTAAAGTACTCAAAGAGGCACAAGAACGTAAAGAATCTGCAGGAAAAGATCCTATGGGGCTTGCAGCAACTGCTCTCTATCTATCATGTGTTAAGAATGGTGTATCTATCACACAGCGAGATCTTGCTGAAGCTGCAGGAGTAACTGAAGTTACAATAAGAAATCGTTACAAGGGATTAAAAGCAGACCACCCTGTAAAATAGAATCTCTATTTGTCTTGCAATGCACATGTGTGCATACTTAGTGATTATATCTCAAAATCACCTAATAACAATATGCAAGTCTTAAATCAACTAAAAATTGAAGAACCTGAAAGAAAAGAATGTTTTTTAGAAATTCTTTCTGATAAATACTGTAGATCTATTTTAGAAGCAATAATGGATACTCCAAAATCTGCAATTGAAGTGTCACGAGAAAAAATTATTCCATTAAGTACAGTATATCGACGAATTCAACAATTACATGATTCAAAAATGATTCGAACTTCTGGAGTAATTACTGAGGAAGGAAAGAGACTATTTTTGTACAAAAGTAAAATCAAAGAAGTTAACACCAGTTTTCATGATGGCAAAATTGATGTAGATGTGGTTTTTAACAAAATCTAATCTGTATTTTATTTCTAATAGTCATGTTCGCTGAAATCACTGCCTAATGCAATTGTTGCAATGACAGTGGATTCAGTAGTTTGACATTTCATTTTTGAATCTGGTAAAAATTCTTTGAATATCTCTTGCAGTAACTGTTCTGTAAATATTGACCAGTTACTTCCTAATTCATGTTGAATGATAAAATGATGTTGGTCCCCTTCAATTCTATGATCTGATTTCATTCCCGACGCTCGCATATAGTCTTCTAATGTCTCAATACATCTTTTCAAATCATATTTTCCTTTGATGAATAATACTGTGTCTTTGATTACTGGCTTGATGACATTGATGATTTCATTAATTTCAGTTGCCGTCATTTCTATTCCTAATGAATCTAGAAGTTTTTTAGGAACTGGAATCATTCCAATTTTGGATGCAAATCTGTCCCATTGAATATATTTCTCTAAAATTTGTCTTGCCATGACATTATGAGAAATATTATGATTCATGGCCTCTGTTTCAATTTCTTCAACAAGTTTTACGGGTAGACGATAAGTTATACTGCGTGTTTTTTCTTTTTTTGGAGGATGCTGTTGTCGTTTTATTGTAGAGTCCAATTACACACACATCAAAATTAGATTGAATATAAAGATGACACCATCTTAACTGGAAACTTGTTCTCAAATTTGATAATCGTATTTTATTTTAAAATAATTTGTTTTATTGACTTTCTTTGAGGCGATATAGATGCAAAATTCAGCATTATTCATTTGAGATATGGGCCACTATTGTGAAAATTGTGAAAAATTCATGAAAAATTCAGAAATGACTCATTGTTCTGATGAGTGTCTATTATTTGCAATTAAAAACAGTGACACTTTAACTGAAAACGGATTAAGTGCAATTACATGGGATGAAAAATCTGATCCCTGGACATAATACAAAATAGATAATCTACTTAAAGTGTAATCAAAATACGAGAAATATGGATGTAAATCCGATTAATTATAATCTTACATTTGAACCAGATCTCAAAAAATTTACGTTTAATGGAATTGAATCCCTCTCTGCTAATTGTACAAAACTAACAAATCTAATTACAATGCACTGTGCTGAATTAAAAATCACATCTTGTCAAGTAACATCAAAAGGGAACATGATCAAATCTTCCTATAAAACCAATGAGAAAAAAGAAGAATTAGAAATTAGATTATTTGAAAAAGTTAAAGGTGAAATTACTATTGATTTGAAATTCCAGGGGATTCTAAATGACCGATTACTAGGATTTTATCGTAGCCAGTATACTCAAAACGGAAAAACCAAATATCTTGCTACAACTCAATTCGAAGCAGCTGATGCTAGACGTGCATTTCCATGTTGGGATGAACCTGAGGCTAAGGCAACCTTTGATATTTCAATAATTACAGATAACAAATTTACTGCCATTTCTAACATGCCTATTAAATCAAAGAAAAAAATTGGAAGTAAGACATTATACAACTTTTCAAAAACTCCTATCGTTTCTACATATTTGATATACCTTGGTGTTGGAGAATTTGAATATCTTACAGGTAAGGTTGGAAAAATCCAGATTAGAGTTGTTACTACAAAGGGCAATAAATCAAAAGGACAATTCTCATTAGACTTGGGGAAGAAACTTCTTGTTTCTTATGAAAAATATTTTGGAATAAAATATCCTTTACCTAAATTAGACTTGATTGCAGTTCCTGATTTTGCAGCAGGAGCAATGGAGAATTGGGGTGCGATTACTTTTAGAGAGACTATTTTACTATATGATCCTAAAACGTCTTCTACTAGAACTAAACAATTCATTGCAGAAGTAATTTCACATGAGATTGCACATCAATGGTTTGGAAATCTAGTCACTATGAAATGGTGGAATGATTTGTGGTTAAATGAAAGCTTTGCAACTTTTATGGCCACAAAATTTGTTGATAAATTTTACCCTGAATGGGATTTGTGGAATCAGTTTGTTGAGGATGCCATGAATGTTGCAATGGGTCTTGATTCACTTAAAACAACACATCCGATAGATGTTACAGTAAATTCTCCGGCTGAAATTCGTGAAATTTTTGATGCTATTTCTTATGACAAAGGTGGCTGTGTGTTGAGGATGCTTGAACATTATGTCGGTGAACCAAACTTCCAAAAAGGCTTGAAAAAATATTTGTCTGATTTCAAATATCAAAATGCAAAGGGGCAAGATTTGTGGGATGCAATTGGCAAGGCGTCTAAAATGCCTGTTTCATCTATGGTTAATACCTGGCTAAAACAGCCTGGATTCCCTTTAGTTGAAATTAATCAAGATGGAAATACTCTAAAACTAAAACAGAAACGCTATCTTCTAGAATCTGATAAAAAATTCAGTAAGGGGCTGTGGTCTATTCCGATGTCTTTGGGTTTAGAATCTAAGATTTCTCAAAAATTATTCACTACCAAATCAATGTCTGTAAAATTACCCAAGAACACTTTGGGTTTTGTTGCAAATTATGGTCGTAAAGGATTCTACCGTGTAAAATATGATGAAGGCATTTTACTAGATTTGAAAATGCTGGTTGATCAAAAACGTATTCCTGCAATTGATAGATGGGCAATACAAAATGATCTATTTTCTTTATGTGTTTCTGGTGATGAAGAAGTAAGAAATTATCTTGACTTTTCAGATGCTTACTTTGATGATGATAGTTACCTTGCATCAGTCAATGTTGCACATAACTTGGCATCATTGTATTTCCGTGCATTTGATGAGCCATTTGTAGAAGAAATTCGTGGATATGCTGTAAATTACTTTGGAAAAATTTTATTTAATTTGGGATGGGAGCCACAAAAATCTGATAAACACACAGATGCTTTATTGCGAGGATTTGCAATTTCTGTATTGGGCAAAATGGATGATGAGGAAGTTACGGATGAGGCCCTTAGAAGATATAAAAAATTCTTAAAATTTCCTAGTTCAATCCCTCCAGATTTGGTGGAACCTATTTGTTCTATTGCTGCATGGAATGGAAATGCAAAAACACATGCTGAATTAACAAAACTATACAAAACTGCAAAAACGATGGAAGAAAAACTTCGATTCTTGGGGGCTTTATGTGGATTTAAAGATAAAAAATTACTTTTGAAATCACTTGACTTTTCTCAAACATCTCAAGTTCGTTCTCAAAATATGACGCTACCTATCATGAAAGTTGCTGCAAATCCATACGGTGATAAAGTTTTGTGGTCCTGGCTTAAGAAAAATTGGAAAAACATTAACAAAAAAGTTGGACATGGAAATCCTCTATTCAATAGAATTGTGGCAAGCATTACATCTGTTGCAGATGATTCAATGGAAAAAGAAATTAAAACATTTTTCAAAAAGAACCCTACTCCTGGTACAGAGCGCACTCAATCTCAAACCCTTGAACGAATTAGAATAAATTCAAAATTCCTTAGACGTATGAGAAAAGAGTTCAAAGATGGCTAAAAAACTCGGTCCCCCGATATTTCTTGGAGTTTTTACCGTCCTTGCGATTCTATTTTTAACCGGCGGTGCATCTGATGATAATGATATTCTTCGTCAAACATTTCAAGTAGATGCAATTTACTATGATTCAGGACATGTTGAGATTTCATATCTTGATAAATCAGGACAAACTGATTCTGTGATTATGGAGATACTTGGAATGGATGAATCTTTTCAAAAATCATTTTCTGGTTCTCAATTCATTGAAATTGTTCCATTTACAAATGTGCCAAAATATGGTTGGGCAATTCATCCGATAGTTTTGGAAATTGATCATTTAGAATTTGGCTATATTCAACTAAAAACTGAAATTCATGCACTTGATCAACCAATTCCATCTGTAATCTATTCTCGACCGTAGATCAGGTACAATCTTGTATGGCCAGTCTTAATGCTGATTCTCTATGGAGAAAAACAATGGTGGGCATTATTAGTAAGCAAATTTGAGATTGTATGAAATGGGTTTTCAAAATATTCTGGTAGCATTTGATTCTTCAAGCTATTCAAACAGGGCTTTTAGAACTGCACTAGATGTTGCAGATGCAAACAAAAGTAAAATCACAATAGCTACTGTACTTACAGGCATATATCAGCCATCAATTGGATTTTCAATGAAATACAACA
The DNA here is from genome assembly GCA_013203245.1 of Candidatus Nitrosopumilus sp. Lineage (GTDB taxonomy): Archaea > Thermoproteota > Nitrososphaeria > Nitrososphaerales > Nitrosopumilaceae > Nitrosopumilus. The sequence continues at coordinate 45,142 of JABMOR010000005.1, read as the reverse complement.
AAGACGATCTGGTCAAATATACCAAAGTTATCAAAAAAACTGTTTCAAATCTGGAATCCATTGCAAAGAAAAAAAACATCAAGGTATCGCTGAAAATTTTACAAAATCCATCAGTATCTACAGCAATTGTTAATCATGTTAATTCAAACAAGTATGATTTAGTGGTGATGGGCTCTCATGGTAGAACTGGACTCAATAAAATGATTCTGGGCAGCGTTGCAAATAATGTTATACAAAAAGTAAAAAGCGCAGTAATGATGGTAAAGTAAAATGGCAATAACTAAAATTTTAGTACCCGTTGATGGATCGCAACATTCACTAAAAGCATTTAGAGCCGCACTTGATATTGCAAAAAACAAAAATGCCAAAATTTATGTCTTGACATGTCTTGAAAAAGAGAATGTTGGTGCCTGGTACATTGACAAAAGAACAAACAAAAAGATAATGAATGATGCCAAAAAATTTGCACGGGAATTTGTTACAAAACTAGAAAAGCCTGCATCCGACGCAAACGTTCCAATCGCCTTTACTGTTCTTGAAACAAAATCTACATCAAACCAGATAATTGTATTTTCAAATAGCCACAACATTGATCTAATTGTTATTGGTTCTCATGGAAGAAGCGGATTTAACAAATTTCTTTTGGGAAGTGTTAGTAACAAGGTAAGCCAGATGGCAAAATGCCCTGTAATGATTATAAAATAAGATTGATTTTGTAAGATCAGTACAACACTTGTCCCTTTTATTTACAACTAGAATCTTGATTTTGGAAAACCCGTTAAAATCTAGGCATGCCTATTATCTGTTAAGTTGATAATATTATACAAGATTTTATTGTACCTCTGAAAACTTGTGGTATCTTGGATTTAATTGCTGATTTGAAAAATGGAAAGCGTGGGGCAATTGCAAAAGCAATCTCTATTGTTGAAAATGATCAAACAGAAGCAAAAAAACTATTAAAAAAAATTTTCAAGTCTAGTGGAAATTCTATAATTATTGGAATTACTGGCCCTGCAGGTGCTGGTAAAAGCTCTTTGATTAACAAAACTGTAATGGCTATGAAAAAATTAGGCACAAAACCTGCTGTGTTGGCAATTGATCCTACTAGTCATGTTACCGGTGGTGCAATTTTAGGTGACAGAGTTAGAATGAATGAATCAACTGATTCTGGAACGTATATTCGAAGTATTGCATCTAGAGGTGCTACTGGTGCAGTTTCTCGTTCATTACGTAATAGTATTCGTGTTTTAGAATATGCTGGGTTTAATCCAATAATTATTGAAAGTGTTGGAGCTGGACAAACTGAAGTAGAGATTTCAAATATTGCTGATATCACCGTTGTTGTTTTCAACCCAAACACTGGAGATAGTATTCAAACTATCAAAGCTGGTTTAACTGAGATTGGAGACATTTATCTTGTTAACAAAAGTGACCTTAGTGGATCAAATCAATTATTTGATGCTGTTCGTGATTTTATTGGAGATTCTGAAAGAAATCCTATAATTCTCAAAACCTCTGTAAAAAAGAATACTGGTATCTCTGTATTTGCTAAAACACTGAATGATATGATGAAATCTAAAAAGAAATTCAAGGATGTAAAGGAACGAGAACGACTTGAAGTTGAACTAAAGGATATTGTTTTAAATAACATTAAAGAAAAGATTGATGAGTTGCTAGTTTCTGATAAAATATTTTCAAAATATCTTAAAAAATTACAATCTAAAGACATTGATCCTTTCGTAGCTGGAGAGAAAATTACAAAATCTTTGATAAAGTGATGATATGACTGCAAAAAAACCTACAAAATCAAAAACACCTGAAAAGAAAATTTTCACGGATTCTACTTTTCTAGTAAAACGAATTTATCAAAAATCTCCAAAAAAGAGACCTGTAGAAGATGCAGGAACATTTCCTTTCACTAGGGGAATTCATCCTGGGATGTTCCGTGAACGATTCTGGACTATGCGACAGTATTCTGGATTCGGTGATGCAAAATTAACCAATGAACGATTCAAATTCATGCTTGACAAAGGTCAAACTGGTCTCAGTATGGCATTTGATTTGCCAACACAGATTGGATATGATTCTGATTCTCCACAAGCTGAAGGTGAAGTTGGAAAAGTTGGTGTATCTATTACATCTATTAAAGATATGATGACTGCCTTTGATGGAATTCCATTAGGCAAAGTTAGTTCTTCAATGACAATTAATTCTACAGCATCTACCTTATTGGCATATTACATTGCAGTTGGGGAAGCCCAAGGTTTCAAAAGTCATGAACTTCGTGGAACCACTCAAAATGATATTCTCAAAGAATACATTGCAAGAAATACCTACATCTATCCACCACAACCATCTATGCGATTAATTGGTGACATGATAGAGTACTGTGCAGAAAAAGTTCCTTCTTGGTATCCTGTATCAATTTCAGGTTATCATATGAGAGAAGCTGGATGTACTGCAACACAAGAAGTTGCATTTACTTTAGCTAATGCTATTGCATACATTCAAACTTGTATTGATAAGGGATTAAAAATTGATGACTTTGCACCTCGTTTGTCGTTTTTCTTTTGTTGCACTATCGAATTCTTTGAAGAAGTTGCAAAGTTTAGAGTTGCTAGAAAAGTTTATGCAAAAATTCTCAAAGAAATGTTTCATGCAAAAAACCCTCGTTCATTACAATTGAAATTTCATACTCAAACTAGTGGTGAATCCCTGACTGCACAACAGCCAAACAACAACATTATTCGTGTTGCAATACAGACCATGGCTGCCGTTGCTGGCGGTACACAATCATTACACACAAATTCTAGAGATGAAGCCCTTGCACTTCCAACAGAAGAATCTGCAAAAATTGCACTTAGAACTCAGCAAATTGTAGCACATGAAAGTGGTATCACAAAGACTGCCGATCCTCTTGCAGGCTCATACTATCTTGAAGAACTATCTGACCAAATTGAAGATGGTGTGTGGAAATATCTTAAAAAAATTCAAAAAATGGGCGGTTCTGTTAAAGCAATTGAAAAAGGATTCTTTCAATCTGAAATTAGAGCAAATGCATATCGTCTCAAAAAAGAAACCGATAGTGGTGAACGAGTTATTGTAGGTGTAAACAAGTACGCTGAAGATGAAGAACAACCAGAATTATTAAGAGTTGACGGTAGAATTGAAGTTCAACAAAAGAAAGCACTCAAAAAATTACGTGAAGAAAGAGATTCAAAAAAATTAGAAAAAGCATTGTCAGCAATGCAAAGTGCAGCTGATACTGAAGAAAATCTTATGCCTTACATTGTAACAGCTGCTAAAGCATTTGCTACAACTGGTGAAATCAGTAATACTTTACGAGAAGTGTTTGGTGAATATCGTCCAAAAGAGGTCTTTTAATTACACTGTTTTTTGATTTTATTTTAATTGTAGAATCTAATTTTTAGATTTTGCAATATAAAAGTCGGCATAGAAATTACCGTCATCTTCGTATTTTTCAGTGTCAATTCCCATATTATGTAGTATGGAAATAGTCTGTGCTTTTTCTTTAGGATCAGAAAATTTTCTTTGACGTATTAGTTTTATGTCACTTTTTACAATAGAGTAACCATATGTCTCAAAAGCATCTTTAATGTCATCCATATCAAACATTCTGAGAACAGAGAATGCAAAGATTGGAGCAGTGTACTCTTTTTTAGATTTGATTGAATTAGATCGTCTATTTTTAATTACTTTTAGTAGATTTAAAAATGCCTTGTACCCTATATAGCCAATACAGCCAGTTGCAATCACTAAATCTATTTTTGGAAATGAACCCAACAGATTTAACTTTTCAGCTTCAAGATCAACATTCATGCCTCTTTCACACAAATCCATCTCTTCAGAGAATTTTAGTGCCTCGTCTGAGATATCTATTTGATAGAAATTCATGTTATCATTACGCGTACATTTCTCATAGAATTGCTTAGTTTCTTTTTTTGTAGGTTCAGTTCCGTTTAAAAAGAAATCATTCACTTCTGACATTGTTAAATTATATTTCATTAATGATGAATTGATACCGTATGAACTTCCCAAGTCTAAAATATTGATGGGTCTGGATATTGTCTCTTCAAGTTGCTCTATGATGGAGTTGTATAATGGTTTTGTAGCATCTGATACACCATATTCCAATCTATTCATTTCCTTTAGATAACTACGTGGGGAATCTTCAGTGTAAATGGCATTGAAATTTTTCTTGATTTTCAATTCCTTCATCATGGATGATAATGCTTTTCCACCCTTAATAAAAGATGTATTGCGTTCTAGTCACGAAATAAAATTTTAATTATTTTTTATGTTTTAAAATAAAATAAATCCATTAATATTGTAAGTTGAGAAAGTATTTTAGATGAAAATTGATCATATTGCAATTGCAGTAAATGATGTTGAAGAATCTGCCAAAATTTATCAACAAGCATTAGGTGTTGATGATGTAGAATTTGAAACAGTGGAATCTGAAGGTGTTAAAATTGCAATACTACATTTGGAAAATGCTCGCATAGAATTAATGCAGCCGACAAATGATGAAAGTCCAATTAAAAAATTCCTTGATAAAAAAGGACAAGGATTGCATCACATGGCATTAGATACTGACAATATTGAAGGTGAAGTTGAACGAATGGAGGGTTGCGGAATACAATTTTTAGGAAAAATTAGACCTGGTTCTGCTGGAACTAAAGTTACCTTCATTCATCCAAAATCATTACATGGCGTATTGGCAGAACTTTGCTCTCACCCTAAAGAGTAATCTAACTAAATTGTGCACTTTTAACTGAATACACTTGTTCTTATAGGCCCAAATCCCATATGGGTTATGTCACAAGACAGAAAAATGTACAAATGTACCTGTGCTGACTGCGGAAAAGATTCTGAGGTTCCTTTTGAACCAAAAGAAGGCAGACCAGTATATTGTAAAGAATGTTTACCAAAACACAAAAAGTAGATGCATCTTAGTTTCGTTTGATTAATTTTAAACTTAATTCTTTTCAAATATCTTTTTTTATTTTATTATTAGTCGGACTAACTGTGTCTCTTTTTATGCATAGAATCAGAATGGGGGGTTATTGAAGCATATTTTTGATATCATTTCAATTAATCCTCAAATATCAGTAATGAAATTAATGGTGTTATGGGATTCAAGGATTTGTTTGTGGGGGACAACACTGGAAATTATTCGGCCAAAGTAAAGTGCACTATATGTAATCGTATAACTGTAGTAAAAATTCCTCAAGGAAAGACTGTTGAGAAATGGAGTAAGGGTACAAAGTGCGGTCAGTGTAATGCTTCAGATTCTTGGGTAAGTGTCTGAAAATAATTCAAGAATTTTTAGGATTGAAATAGTTATCTATCATTAGCCAATTTTTCTATTTCTCGTAACAATTTTTCACGTTTTTTATCGCATGTTGTAATTTTCTCTACTATTTTTTCAGCATGATTTTCAAGTTTTACTTTTTCCTTACTATCTGTTAATTCTAGACATCCATGTCTTAACAGTGTTAATTGACTTACCAACTCTTCTATTTCTTCATTAAGATGATTTACTTCTTTCACCAATTCTTCCATTTACAAATTTTTTGCAAGAATATTGAACTTAAGTGCATTGGGGTTTAGGATCTAAATATTATGTTCTGCTTTTTCGCTATTTGCAAATTCTACAAATCCTGAAAGTAGTCCTTTTACATGTGCATCAAGTTCCTGTAAGGCAAAAATGTCGTATGTTTCCTTCTTTTTAATGTCGTCAGGGTAAATTGTTATTCCGTCTTCAGTTATTAGAAAAACATGGTGTGCTATTGCATTTTTAAACTTAGGGTGGAATGTTTCTTTAGTCCTTTCACTCCAGTTTTCACTGTGTCCAAGATTATCACAAATCATACTGATTAGTTGAGGTAATGTCGTTTGTTTCTTGTATTCAAGTTTAGATTTTTTACAGACCATTAATTTTAAAAGTTTGTTAATAATTTCAAGATGGGATATGACATAATTGTATCTTACATAAATCATAAAAACAATATTTTGTCTTAATTTTTCTTTATCTGTTATATTTTTAGTATCTAACTCTATTTTTGTAAAAACTGATTCAAAGTCTTTTTGAAAATTAAGAAAGTTAGCATAAAATTCCTCCTCCTCTAATGATACTCGATTCCAACAAATCAGTTTATCATCTTTTAAGTCACTAAGAAACACCATACCTGATTTCTTACCTTCATCAAAACTTGTCATGAACTCTCTACAAAATTTTTGAACTTAAGCGTATTGGAGTTTGAATTTTTCATATACTTTGAAATCATGACAGTTAGGACATAATCTTTGACAATCACTTGTCATTGTCACTATGATTGTGATGTAAACTATTCATTCCATCATTTTCAGAGTATCTGAAGCTGTTATGATTCCTATAATTTTTGATTTTTTAGAAACTAGAATGCATTTGGAGTATCTTATCAAAGGAACTAGAACGTTTGCAGGAGTGTCAAAATCTACTATTGGTGGAATTGAATCCATGGTGTCTGCAAGTGTTGCTTTTTTTAAATCTGCTTGACCTAAATCAGCTAGATGTTTCACAATTCCCTCTTCTGAAATCAATCCTACTATTTTCAAATTATCGAAAACAGGAATTTGACTAATTGATAATTCATGCATTTTTTTAATTGCATCATGAAGTGTATTTGTTGGTTTTAGCTTTATGATATCCTGACTACAAAAATCTCCTGCTGTGTGAGAAGATGACTCTCCTTCTAGTTTTGCAAGGCTCTCAAAGATTTTTTTAGCTGTATTATAACTTGGTTGACTTCTACCTGATTCAATTTGATTGATCATTGAGGTACTAACTCCTGTCATGGCGGCTAATTTTTTTTGAGTAATGCTCATTTTTTTCCTAATTTGTTTTATTGAATCAATTCTTGGTAGCAATCCACTTAGAGTTGATTTTGATTGATTTAAAAATTTATTTTCAGAGATCATTGCACATCAGTCATCGCTTCTAAATGTCCATTTTAATTCACCACTTTCTTTTACAAATGATTCTGGAGATTCTTTACTGTGGTTGTTTTTGATATGGGACATGTATGTAACAAGTGACAAATATGTCTGTCCACATACTGGACAAATTTTAGTAAATCCCATGTTCTATGGGTGATTACGATGCATATTAGCAAAGTTGTAATTTTCAAGTTTGATATTGTTGTATTTCATACTGTTTTTACTAAATTTTGGATTTATGTTTTTATGATTGATTAGAATAATTATTTATTTCTTCTAGATTTAGCTTTTACCTTTGATTTTGATTTAGCTTTTACCTTTGATTTTATCATTGGTTGTTCTATTGCTGCTTGTGCTGCTGCAACTATGGCAATAGGAATTCTATGTGGTGATGCACTTACATAACTTAACCCTGCATTGTGACAGAATTTAATAGAACTTGGATCTCCTCCATGTTCTCCACATATTCCAACTTCCATGTTTGGTCGTAATGCACGTCCTGCGGCAAGACCAATTTTTATCAAACTACCTACCCCGTTTACATCAATTGATTGGAATGGATTTCTCTCTAAGAGTTCTTTTTCCATATATTCTGGTAGGAATTTTCCTTCCACATCTTCTCGACTGAAACTAAATGTTCCTTGAGTCAAGTCATTAGTACCAAAACTAAAGAATTCTGCTGTAGTTGCAAGTTCATTTGCAGTTAGTGCTGCTCTCACAACTTCTATCATTGTTCCAAAATTGATATTTAATTTCATTTTATGTTGGGACTCTGTTTCATTTTTGATTCTATCGTAAATTTTCTTGATGTGGTTTAATTCTGCTATGCTACTAATTTGTGGAATCATGATTTGAGGATGAGCCTTGACTTTGTTCTTTGTTAGTTCTACTAATGCCTCAAAGACTGCTCTAATTTGCATTTCATAAATTTCTGGATATGTAATTCCTACTCTGACTCCTCTATGACCCATCATTGGATTAATTTCTGCTAATTCTCTAGCTCTTTTCAAAACAATTTTTGTTTTATTAATTTCATTTGTATCTCCACTTGCTTCCATTTTTCGAATTTTTTCTACTAGTTCTTCTGGATTAGGTAAGAATTCATGTAGTGGTGGATCTAGTAATCTAATTGTAACTTCATACCCTTCCATTGCCTTTAAAATTTCAATAAAATCACTTTTTTGTAATTCACCTAATTTGTTTAAAATTTTACTTCGCTCTTCAATATTTTCAGCCATGATCATTTCAACAAACAAATTGATTCTATCACTTCCGTTGAACATTCTTTCTGTTCTGCATAATCCAATTCCTTGACCTCCAAACTTTCTTGCAAGTATTGCTCCTTCAGGTGTGTCTGCGTTTGCTCTAATTCCTAATGTTTTTGTTTTCTGTGCCCACTCTAAGATTTGTTCAAAGTCTTTTGTCACTTTTGGCTCTACGGTTGGGATGTCTCCAATGAAGACCGTTCCAACACTTCCATCAATGGTTATTGTTTCTCCTCCTCTGATGGTCATTCCATTTGCAGTACATGTATTGTTATCATAATCAATTTTTAATTCTGGGCATCCTACTATGCATGGTTTTCCCATTCCTCTTGAGACAATTGCTGCGTGAGATGATTTTCCTCCTAAACTAGTCAAAATCCCTTCTGATGAAAAGAATGCAGGAACATCTTCTGGCTTTGTTTCTTTTCTTACCAAAATTACTTTATTTCCTGCTTCCCCTAACTCTATTGCTTTTTTAACATCAAATACCACAATCCCGCTTGCAGCTCCTGGTGATGCGGCAATTCCTTTTGCTAATTGTGTATAATTTTTGATTTGTGATTCATCCATTGTTCTATGAAGCAATGCTTCTAATTGTTGGGCCGGAATTCTTGTAAGTGCTCTATTTTTACCAATTAATTTTTCTTTTACCATGTCTACGGATGTTTTCACAAGTGCACCTGCACTCATTTTTGCAGTTCTTGTTTGCAACAAGTAGAATTTTCCTTGCTCAATAGTAAATTCAATATCTTGTGGTTCTCTGAAATGTCTTTCTAATTTTTCACATGCATTACTTAGTTCTTTATATGATTTTGGCATGTCATTTTTTAATAGTTCGATACTCATTCCTGTTCTTACTCCTGCTACAACATCTTCTCCTTGTGCATTGATTAGATATTCTCCTTCCATCTCTTTTTTACCATTATGACCATTTCTTGTAAATACAACTCCTGTTGCACTATCATCCCCCATATTTCCAAATACCATTGTAACTACATTAACTGCAGTTCCATTTGCAATATCTTTTGTAATGTTATTTTTTTCACGATAAACTATTGCTCTTTCTCCCATCCAACTTTTAAAAACAGCCTCTATGGATAACACTAATTGTTCATTTGGAGTGTCTGGGAATTTTCTTTTTGTATGTTCTTCACAGATTTTTTTATATTCTGATACAATTGTTTTTAATGATTCTACGTTTAATTTGCTATCATCTGTAACACCTTGTTTGGCTTTTGCAGTATCTAACACATGCTCAAATTTCTCGTCATTAACTCCAAATACAACTTTTCCAAATAATTGAATAAATCTTCTATACGAATCCCATGAAAATCGTGGATTTTTTGTCTGTTCTGCAAATCCTTCTACTGTTTTCTCATTTAATCCTAAATTCAAAATTGTGTCCATCATTCCTGGCATTGAAATGGCTGCCCCAGAACGAACTGAAACTAACAGTGGGTTATTTACTGAATTCCATTTTTTACCTGTCTTTTTTTCCATTATTGCTATGTTTTTCATAATTGCTGGCATCACATCTTTTGGAAGTTTTCCATTGTTTTCATAATACTTGTTACAAACTTCAGTTGTAATGATAAATCCTGGAGGTACGGGTAGTTTTAATCGAGTCATTTCGCTTAACCCTGCGCCTTTTCCGCCTAGAAGCATCCTGTTTTTACTATCTGCTTCTTCAAATGCATAAACTGATTTCATTTTTACGATTATCCAATCTTAGAAAGGGGGTATTAAACCATTGACTTGGCAAAATCACTTATTATTTTATTCCAGTCCTTTGCTTTGACAATTCCACTTGCAACGAGTATTCCTTTTGATCCCAGTTCCACTGCTTTTGAAACATCTTCTCCTGAAACTATTCCTGCCCCACAAAGTAGTTTTGTACTATTTTTTCCATTTTTTATGGCGTCTGCAGCTTTTAGAATAAGATCTGGTTTTTCTTTAGATATTGCTTTACCTGATCCAATTAATTCTGGAGGCTCAATTGCAATGTAATCTGGATTTAGTTTTACATATTTTTTTACCTCGGCCACATCTTTTACGCATAAAATAGATATCATTTTTAGTTCTTTTAATTTTGAAACTAGTTTTTCGATTTCTTTACTTGAAATTCTATGTTCACTGTGATTGATTAATGATCCTTTAACTTTTGATTTTTTTAATAATTCTGGAATTACAAAGCCTGTCGTACTTCCAACTTTAGAATCATCAATATGTTGAGATAAAATTAGGATTGTGCTATTTGATACTAATCCTATGAGGTGCTGTGGTGGTGCAATTGCAATTTTTATTTTATATTTTTTAGAAACCTTTTCTGCTATTTTTACAAATTTGACAATGTTGTCTCCTGCAATTTCTTCATAGTTTTTACAATTAATTACAAACATCTTTCTTTAAAATTTTCTATAACGTATTTAATTCTTGATTAAGATTCTTTTAATTTTGATAGTTTGTCATATCGTTTTTTCATTGTGAATACAATTATCATTAGAACCAGTCCTGCCATATTTGTGCCTATGATGAATACATCTGATACGATAACTCCATAAATTAACCACAAAATTGATCCTGCAGCTATGAAGATCATCAAAAATTTTGAAACGTCATTTAGTCTCTTTGTTTTATATCCTTTGTAAATTTGCTCTACCCATCCTGTGAGAATTAAGACTCCAGCTGTAATGCCTAATATTGCCAAAAGTGTTCCGTCAACTTCCATGATTCACATTAACTCCAAAAGAATTCATCTAATCCAGTTTGTTTTGGTTTTCCTAACATTGTATCAAAATCTAAATCCATTGACGATGTGATTTGTTCCAATGTTGCCTCCATAAATTCCATGTATTTTTTAGAATCAATTTCTTCTTTTTTTGCCAATTCTACTGGTTTTACTCCTGGTTTATTTAGAATTTTGATAAATGAAATTTTATCACCTTTCTTTATTTCTCTGATTGATTCTAGTTGTTTTGCTGCCCTAATGTGTTGAGGGATCGTTTTTACATATTCTGAAGGTGCTTTACTAAGCATTACATTGAATGTTAAATCTTCCAATGGAATTTCTTTGGCTTCTACTTTTTTTCCACATATTGAAATTTTTTCTGCAATGTCTATCTTTGCTTTAACAAAGTCATCCATTGTTTGAACTTTGGATAATATGTCTACTAATTCATAAAACAAATTTTTGATAAATGCTGGTGTATGTGATTTTTTTCCTGTTAATCCTTTAACATCTACTTTGCCTGACTTTGTTACTCCCAGGTAGTTTTTCTTTCTATTGCTAAGTACACAATATCTGTATGTCTTATCAATCTCCAAATCTACTCCGTGGTCTTTTTTTGCTTGCTCTATTACAATTTTAATTTGCTCTGGAGTTGGTTTTTTCAGAAATAATGAATCTGTATCTCCGTACAAAACTTCAATTCCTACTGCTTCGCATTTTTTGATTGTCTCTAAAATTGTATGTCTACCAATTGCTGTCGTTGCTTCTGCTACTGGTAGGAAATACAGTGGAAATATTTCAGCCCCCATTACCCCATAACTGGCATTTAGAATTACTTTGAGTGCTTGACTGACCACTGTGTATTGCTGTCTTTGATCATCAGTTAGAGTTTCTTTTTTTGATAGGCTCTTGTAGTAGTTTACTCTCAAATCTCGCAATGATCCGATAATTAATGATGTTAACCCATTTTTCTTTGTGCATGCCCAATGGTTGGTTCCAGGTATTGTATTTTTTTTACATTCTTCGTGAGTACATCTCACTGTCTCATATGACAAATTTCTAACTTTGATGATACTCGGATACAGACTTGCAAAATCCATAACAACTACATCAAAATGAATTCCTTCTTTTGGTTCTACAACAAGGCCTCCTCTGTATTTTTTATCTTTAATTACGGCATTAGACATGACTCCCTCTGATCTATTTTGCAATTCTTCACGTTTTGGAATTAGGCAATTTCTTCGTCTATGCTCAAAATACAATAAACTTCTAATCCACTGAGATACTCCCAATCTGGCGACATCGTCAATTGGCAGCCTTCCAATTCTTGCAATGATTACAAGCAAATCCATCAACAAATCCTTGTTGAAACTGGTGAGTTCGTATGTTAGTAGAGCATCATTATAACAATAATTTGCAGTTTGATACAGTGATAATTCATCAAACTCTAATCCATAATCAATTTTTTCTTTTCCTAGTAGTGCTTTTGAAACACTATTCAGAGAAAAATCTGTATACTTTTGACTGAAAGCATAAATCTGAAATGATCTATTTGAAAGAACTTTGTACAAGTCTAGATGAACTCCTTCTTTGAGAGTTGCAGAATCTCTCATCATGTAAAATGGGTTTTCTGAATTTTTTACTCCCAACCTTTCTGCTCTGTTGTACAGATATGGTAAATCAAATTCATCTCCGTTGTATGTTAGAACAAATGGGAATGACTTGATTATTTTAAATGCGTCTTCTATCATTTTTTTCTCATCGACTAAACCATAGAATTTTATCTTGATGTTTGGTTCTAATTCGTTTATCCCTTCTTCGGTTCCTTCTGTTTTAAGCACAAAAATTTGATCAAACCCGTCTGATCCTTTTAGTCCGATGGCTGTAACTTTCTTTTCTGCAAGTTTTGGGTCTGGGATTCTTCCTATTACTGCTTCAACTTCAATATCTACACTGAGTCTTTTTATTCTTGGGATGGGTTGATTTAGTAAATCTGCCCATTCTGAAATAAATATTTTAAATTCTTCTGCATCAACCATGCTTTCACTATCAACTTTATCCCACAACAAACTTTTTAGTGCAAGTTTGACTTCGTCAGAAATTTCTAAATCATATGATTCTATTTTTCCATTTTTCCCTTCATAATATCTTCCGACTATTAATCCTCTGTCATAGAGATAATTCTCATAATATTTGAAATCTGATTCCCACGTTTCAATTTGATTTTTGATGCTTTCTCCAAAATTCCCCCCTATTGACAGTGGGTTATCTGCAATTATTTGTGACATTTCAATTTCTTCATCCTTTAGTAAATCATATTTTTTAATCTGTTTGATTTCAAGTACATCAGTTCTTTCTTGAAGAAAATCTAATTCATCCGGTGATAGTCTTGAATAACAATATGGCTTGTGACCTGTTTCATCATGCCATAAAATTAATTCTTTAGATTTTGGTTCATAAAATTTTAAAACTACTGATTTTGAAATATTGTCATATGTAGCTGATACCAGCATTGATGGTAACATTGATTCCATTTTTTTACTTTCTCCTATGTTTACTTGCATTTTCTCACACAGAATTCTCGTATTTGCCTACTAACTCTTTTGCCCATTTTAGAATTTTACTTTTATCTAGATGTATCACTTCAACTCCTGCCTCTTTCAACAAATCATAATCTGTTTCAGGATACACATCAAGACAAACAAATTTTTTGATTCCAATAGTTATTGCCATTTTTGTGCATTCTAGGCATGGAACAAATGTTGTGTATAAAATGGCTCCTGCAATTCCAGCTTCAATTCCTAAAATTGCACAGTGCATGATGGCGTTAGCTTCTGCATGATTGCACAGGCATCTATCAAGTGATGCGCCTGATTCAATTTTTCCTTCCATTCGAAGTTGACATCTCTTACATCCTCCTTCAAAACAATTTTTGATTCCTGGTGGGGTTCCGTTATAGCCTGTTGCTAATTGTCTGTGATTCCTTACGATCACTGCACCTACTTGTCTTGTCATACAGTTTGAACGAAGTTTAGCAAGTTCTGCTTGGAGCATGAAATATTCATCCCAATTAGGTCTGTCAAAAGAATCACTCATGTAAACACTGTTTGAGTACTCAATATATGGATCTCGTTAACTGGGATTTGATTTGCGATCAGAATATGCTTATTGAGATTCCATCTGATTTTTTATAATTTTTGATCATTAATTATAAAATATTTTTATACGTCAATTTTTGTTTTAATTTTCTTATTCTTTTTGAAATTTTCTTTTTTTATGGCTAGCTCCAAATCTAAAATTAATGTCTCTTCTTTTAGAATTGTTTTGTGGTCTTTTTCTTTTGATATGGGGTTTGATTTTGACATGATGCTTTTTGAATATGTTTTTTTTTGAGATTTATAAATTACTTTCATTGTTGATTTTTAATTTTTATGCCTACTCCTATTGAATTATCTATGTTTAGTTGAGTTGGGGATAGTATTTTGTCATACGAAAGCATAAAATCGATAAATTTGTTCCTATGTTGTCATATGACTGAATTTGTTGAAAAAAAATATGTTAAAAATAATTCTATAGAAAAACGAGATTATCAGATAAATCTTGCAAATCAAGCAATTGGTGAAAATTGTATAGTTGTATTACCAACTGGTTTAGGAAAAACTGCTGTTGCATTACATGTAATTGCTGAATATTTGTCAAAAGGAACTGGTGGTATCTTGTTTTTGGCCCCGACCCGAGTTTTGGTAAATCAACATTATGATTTTTTAAAAAACAATCTCACTCTTGATGATATCTCTCTAATTACTGGGGAGGACACAATTCCAAAGAGGACTAAACTTTGGAATAATAGTATTGTTTGCGCAACTCCAGAAATTACTCGAAACGACTTAATCCGAGGCATAGTAACTCCAGAACAATTCACTCTTGTGGTGTTTGATGAGGTACATCGGACTGTAGGTGATTATGCATATTCTGGAATTGCTAAGCGCTTTGAGAATTCCTCTGCAAGACTTGTTGGAATGACTGCAACTCTGCCTAGTGAAAAAGAAAAAGCAACTGAAATTTTAACAAAACTTCGAATCTCTAGTGTTGCCGAACGTACTGAAGATAGTCCTGACGTGAAGCCATACACTCATGAAACAAACACCGAATGGATTCATGTAGAACTTCCTCCTGAATTAAAATCCATCCAAAAATTATTGAAATCAGCATTGGATGAACGTTATGACACTTTGAGAAAAAACGGAATTCGTTTGGCTGAACAACAATCTCTTTCGGCTTTACTTAGGATTAGGCAATTTGTATTAAATCAGAATAGACGTTCTGCAAAACCACTGTTCACTGCAATTAGAATTCATTATGCTCTGAATATGCTTGAAGCTCATGGGGTTACCCCTTTTCTAAAATTCTGCGAACGTGCAAAAGCCAAAAAAGGTGTAGGCGTTAAAGAATTATTTGAAATTGATCCAAACTTTACTAGGGCAATCCAATTGGCAAACGAAGCTCAATCTCGTGGCATTGAACATTCAAAGATTCCTAAACTAAAAGAAATTATTGAATCTGTTCCAGGAAAAGTACTCATCTTTACTAGCTATAGGGATTCAGTTGATCTAATTTACAACAAACTTACAGAATTAGGGATTTCTGCAGGCATTTTAATTGGAAAAGCCGGTGATGCTGGATTAAAACAGAAAAAACAGATTGAAACTGTACAGAATTTTAGGGATGGTCTTTTTAGAGTTCTAGTTGCCACTCGTGTTGGAGAAGAGGGACTTGATATTGCTGAGGTTAATCAGGTTATTTTCTATGACAATGTCCCAAGTTCTGTAAGGTACATCCAACGAAGAGGACGAACTGGTAGAAAAGATACTGGTAAACTCGTAGTTTTGATTGCCAAAAATACTATTGATGAGACATATTATTGGATAGGGAAACGAAAGATGACTGCAGCAAAATCAATGGGTGAAAAAATGACTAGCGTTTTAGAGAAAAATCAAGAAATTAAATCTCAAAAACAAGGATTAGATGCATTTCTTTAATTTTTATATTGTTTAGATATTCTGTCAAAAATTATTTGTTTTCTTTGAATTACCATATTCTTCATTCCTGATTCTAAATGATGAATACTGCTTTTTTTAGCAACTAGCAAATTTTCTAATCTTATGTCAAATTGATTACGAAGAAAACTCTCCATACCTGAAAATCCACCATCTATCTCTAAATTCTCAAACGCATCTTTTGCCAAATTTTCAGTAGCTTTATCTAAATATTCTAAAACCTCGACTAGTGTTTCTTTTGTGAGCACCATGATTATTTCCATTCTACGACTGCAAAAAATGTTGTGTATTTTATTTTGGTTTTCCAAGAGTGAAAATTGATAATAATGTTCTAAACTGTACATTTACTCTAATTTGTATTGACAATATTTGATAAATCTAAAGAAATGACTGATCTTCTTCAAAAAGAGAAAGAACTTCACAAAGAAATTCGTAAAGATTTTAAAAAAATTAGTCTGAAAGTTAATGCAGATTTTGATAAAATAAGAGAATCAAAATCTTCACAATAATTTATCCTGTCCTTTTAATTATATGATATCCGAATTCAGTCTTTATCGGTTCTGAGATTTCTCCGATTTGAAGTTTAAATGCAGCATCTTCAAACGGTTTCACCATCATGCCTTTTGTAAAATATCCTAAATTTCCTTCTCGCTTACCGCTACCTTTGTCTGTTGAAAATTCTTTTGCCAAATTTCCAAATTTTTCACCAGCTTTGATTTTTTCTAAAATTACCAGTGATTCTGATTGCTTTTCCACTAGTATGTGTGAGCATTTTATCTTGTTCATATTTTTTCACTATACACTGTCTGAAGAATTGAACTATTCATAACGACTTCTGGTGTGAACTGAACATTTACTGTTACTTTATTGTTAAAATCAATATTCACATTATCAAACAATGATTTGTATTTCCACATACTTCGTCTGTTTTCTGTGAAATCCCGTCCTGCTTTAATTAACAATCCTTCTTTTATTAACAAATTGATTTTTCTATATCCTGATGTCTTTGGGATATCTAATTTTTCTAGAATTTCTGAAATGGTCCACGGTTCACCAATAGATGCATTGAGAATTTTTGACATTTCATCATCACTAAATGCCTTTAAAATTGATTGATTAATAGATGAATCCAATATTGTAAATCTTTTTTCCACTTTGTCTTTTTTTGATTTTATGCTACAAATATTATCTAGGAATTTCTTTTCAAGACCTTTTGCACCAGATCCGAAAAACTCTATTAAAACAGAATCTAATTTTTTAAACTCATTGATGGATTGTGTAATTGACATGCCGTATTTTTCAAATAAGCGATTTTGTATACTGCGAAATGTAGTGTCCCCAAGATTATCTCGTATTATTTTTTCAAGAGCAGCTGCAAATAATTGATCAATCTCAGTCATGATATTACTCTATTATTTCCCTATTAATATTATATTCATCCATAGTCACAATCTCCGATAATTTATGAATGTGACTTGTGTCGTTTTGTATTGCCAAGTCAAGTGCTTTTTGCATTTCATTTTGATGTTTCTGGTTAATTTTATTATTACTGTTTATTATTTCACATTCTTGAATAACAGGTAATTTTTTGAAATTTCTATATTGTTCATAGTTTACTGTACACGAGTAACTATCATAATCGTCTTTGAATTTATATTTAATTTTAAATGACCCTAGCAATTTATTCTCTATTTCGGGAACAACTGTTATCACTTGTTTTAGTATATTCATATCAAAAGGCTTGGATATTACGTGTATGTTTAACAATTCAAAAATATACATCTCATAATCATTGGAATTTCCTGTAACTACAACTATCTTGGCATTTGGATTCTTATCTTTAATATTTTCCACAGCGTAGATTCCATCATAATCCGGCATTGACAAATCTGTAAAAACTATGTCTGGACTGTATTTTTCATACAATTCTACTGCTTCTTTACCATTTTTTCCTCTGGCAAGAACATCGACTTTAATTATCTCTAATAAATCACAAAACATGTCAAGGATATCTTGATCATCGTCTATTACTATACAATTAACCATGTGTATTTCCTTTTAATTTATTGTTCAATTCTGTATGTAATCATATATTCATACTTTATATGATTATCTTATTTTGATAAATCCCATTTTTGGGAATCCTTTTAAAATGTATGTCTAGATGTTAAATTACATTTTGATAAATGTCATAGTGTTATAGTCAATTTATTGAAATATTTATTTGATGAAAATCCATTCCACCAGTCTGAGATATCCGAGTCACTAAAGGCCGTTATTAAATGCCAAAATTGTCTCTCAACTGAATCTCTTTGTTGGTTTCATTCAGAGTCATTAAAGTCAAGTGTAATTCTTGATGTTCAAAACTGGATTAATGACATTAAATTGATTAAGAAAAAGAATTAAAATAATTTTTAATTTATTTGATAACGTGATCTTGAAATTATTTTATGTCTTTATTTGTTAGTATTTTAATTGAAAAATAGTAAAATGGATAAAGACTGGCTAAGGGTAAAAAGTGGTAGAAGTAGAGGTTGTAGAGATTGTTTGACCCATAGATGCATTCCATCTAGTTGCAATTGTAATTGTCACAAGTAATTTTTTTTAAAATAAATAAACTAATTTTAATGCCTTTTTCATAAATCTTATAGTTTGTTCAAATGGGCAAACTTGTTTTTATCAATTGTACCGTGTTTCATATATTATGAAAATCTTGCATGTTGAGGATTCTCCTGAAATTGGTCAGATTTTTGCAGATATTTTATCATCTAAAAATTATAATTTTGATAGTATCATGGATGGAAGAGCAGGATTAGAGTTGGCAATATATCATGAATATGATCTAATCATACTTGACATGTGCATGCCAAAATATAGTGGGGTTGATTTTTTATTGGATTTAAAATTTAGGAAACCTTCAGAACTGTCTAAAGTTGTTATAGTTAGTGCCCTTGAGATGGGTTCTACCCAAGAACAAGAATTGCTAAATTTAGGAATTCGCGCTGTTTTAAGAAAACCCATTTCTGTACAGGGGTTAATTTCTCAAATTGAACAAACAATTAGAATCTAATCTAAACCCCAACTAGTTTTTGTTTTTGGAATTATTTTCAAAAATGGCGCTTCATTTTCTTTCCATGGTTCTTTTCTTACCCATTGAAATTTATTATGAAAAATTTCATAAAACTTCTGAAATTCAGGCCCATTTTCTATGATCTCTGTTTTACCTTGAATGCATATTGCTCTGTGCTCTCCTGATTTGTAAATGTCAATTACAATCCCTGCATTTTGATTTAATTTAATATTGGTATAAGTTCGTGTGTTGTAATCTGTAGCAACAATGATCTCGTTGTTGATTTTAACATATGATACTGGTTTTACATGTGGAATGTCATCATGTGATGTTGCAATTCTTGCTTCTTCTAATGTTTCTAAAAATTTTATTTCTTTTTGATTGAATGTGATCAATTGAAAATTCTTTCTCTTATTTCTGGAATATGTTTGTAAACAATATCTCTTATTTTCATCTGATCTTCTTCCGTTGGCGTTTCTTTTTGTGCACTTAATATCGCACCGCCCATTCCTAAAGCCATCCCAATTACGATTCCATAAACAAATTCTTGTGCATTTTCTACTTTTAACACTTGTTTGTTTTCTTTGATTTCATCCAGATATGCCGGAATTGTACAAACAGCTCCGTTGATTACTTGAATAATTAATTGTTCCAATTGATCCTCACTCATGAATTTCATCTAAAATCTTTCTTAATAAATCTGCACTTGGGATGCTTTATTTTTTGATACGTTACCGTTTCTTATTAACAAAAAATTATGATAAATCAATTTTATGAGTTACTCTGATACAAGAACAACAATCTTAAGTTAATAGAATTCTCTGAATCGTATTGAAACCTGTAATGCCAATTATGATAGCAGTTAGTGTTGCTATTACTATAATTATCATAATGTTTGTTACTCAAATTTGGCAAGAAAACCCTCAAAATAGTACAGATGGGGATATGCGTGATGAAATTTCATGGCAACTATTACAAAAAACATATCTTGAACAGGAGTGTCGAGAAAAATACATTGGTCAATTAGATGAAATGGAAGAATGCTTTGACCGTATTGAAGAGGAACAAAGATTGAATCCTCCAACTACATCAAACCCCTAGATTCTAAACTCAAATTTCCACAATTACAGAGCAGATCATGAATTTTCTTTCTTATGTCTATAATTGTAATGACATCTCTTATTGCAAAACCAATCTAGTCCGCCTAAATATTCTACACGATCTGACTTGCCACAAAATGTACATTTTGTAAAATTCTTCAAGCTCTTTTCTTTGGTCATACCTTTTACTCCTATTGTATTTCTCTTTAACCCCCTATTTCTTCTAGCGATATGTTGTTTTATTTTTAGAAAAATGATATTTGTGATATGTGGGATAACGTCATCTTTACACCTAAGATTTTTAATCTCTAACTATGAGGAACAATTCATGTTCGCTTTTTTTACAACAAATGAGGCAAATGATGCTTTACCTGATGTAATAAAAAAATTTGAGTATGCTTTAGCAAAAAGTACTGAAGTTAAAAAAATTGAACAAGAATTACAGGTGAGCATATCTGCTACAAATTCTTTTGAATCTTACGTAACTGTCAAACAACGCCTAAATTCTGCAATTACTCAATTCTATGAATCGGTTGAACTATTGGAAAATACGGGTGTTGTTGTCAAAAGTATTGATCAGGGATTATTGGACTTCCCTTCAAAACGATTTGAGGAAGAAGTCTGGCTTTGTTGGAAATATGGTGAAACAGAAATTAAATTTTGGCATGAGAAGGACTCTGGTTTCATGGGGCGAAAACCTATTGAAGTAAGTGATGATTCACTAGTCTAATCATTTAATGTTGTGAATTGTTCTAATATCATCCCATGAATCTGCTAGATGTACACAAAACTCATCTTTACATTTTGTAGCATATCCACAACTGCATCTACTCATTATACATCATCCTCATCAAAATCTGTTTTTGACCACAAGTTGTTAAACAATAATGCTTTGGAGTAGATTATAGTTTCAGAATTTGTCCATATAGCTCTCATTTCTTTATTGTTTCCTTCATTTTTAATAAAGAATAATACTTCATCATCGTCCTTAATTAAAAAACACAAGTTTTCTTTTATTGATGAACACAGTTTCTTCATTTTTGATTTGTCTATTCCTTCAAAAATTGTTTTTGACTTTTTTGAAATTGGAGTCAATAGCTTGTAATCAATTTTTTGTTCTTCTAATGCGTCTAGAAAATTTGCATGATAAAATTTTGTAAAATCTTTTTCTGATCCTAAAATTCTACACTCCTTTTTAGCATTTAAAATCATATCAAAAATCTTACTATTTACTTGATTTCCTCCTTGCAATACTTTGAATTTTTCTTCACCTTCCTCCTCTTCTGTTGAGGTGGATCCTGGAATTTTTTCCCATATTTCTTCCAAGTCTGGAACCAATTTTTTGAGTTTGTTTAGTCGTTCTGTTTCAGTACTGATGAGAAGATTAACTGCTTTCTTTATTGTCAAGGCTGTAAATTGAATTGGATGTTGAAATGATGCTTCTACTATTCCTTTATTTTGTAATGCTGTAAGTAAGTGATATGTTTCACTTCGTGGAATATTCACTGCTTTTGCAATATCTGATGCTGTTTTTGCACCAATTTTTCCTATGTAGAAAAATACTTTGCTTTGATTTGGTGTTAACCCAAATGCAACCAGCGAATCTCTAACGCGTTCAAAATCGACCTTGTCGACTGGATATGTACCTAATTGCATTGTATTCACACTTATTCCCATTAATGGGAATGATCGAGATATGTCTTAAAAGGCTGATCGTTCAAACGTATACAAATTACTACAAATCACTACATTTACAAATTTGAGTTAATTTTTAGATCTTTTTGTGCCTAATTTTTTTATTTTATTTTATCTTTTGCTGTAATTTACATTATTTTTGTACTGTTCCTGTTTTTGTACTGTACTTGTTTTCAATTTGTGAAATGACTTGGAGCCTAGCCTGCACTAATCCAGCCTTGTAATGCAATTTCATTTTTAATTTTACTCTCAAATGAAATTTTAGGCGTTTGTTTGGCAGGTTTTCTTGTTTTTCTTTTAGGTGTCCTATTTGAGGTTGTGTCTTTTGCTTCAACTTCATTTTTACCTGCCAATTTATTTCGAAGTAAGAATATTCCTGTCAATACCAATGCTAATGATAAAACATCTGTGGCGGTAATCGCTTCTGAGAGAAACAAGCCTGAAAAAACTACTCCAAATACTGCTGTTGTAGAATATAGTAAAACTGTTCTAACTGTACCTATAATTTTTAATGCCATTAAGAAAAATAATGTCGATAATCCTGTTCCTAAGATTGACATTGCAATGATTCCTGGTAATTGCATTACATCTACATTCATTGGAATCTGAAATACTGCAATGAGTGAAACTGCAACTCCTGCACAAATAAATGACAATACCTGTGTTACCCTTTTTGTATCAAATCTATCTCCAATGTATTTACAAAGTGTAATATCTACTGCATACAAAACTCCTGATAAAACTATTAACAAATCTCCGGTTACAATGTGTCCAAAATTGAAACTATTTTGTATCAAATCATTTCCTATGGGTATCACCATCATACCTACAATGATCATTGTAAATGGTATGGATTCCTTGATGTGTAGTTTTTCTTTGAAAACTAACATTGCAATCACTAAAGCAAAAATTATTTCACTATTGCTGAAAATTGATGCATTAACTGCTGTTGATGTTGATATTCCGTAAAAATATGTAATTAGTGCTGATACCTCTGCAATTCCAATTAATCCCATGAACATCCAGTCCTTTTTCCCAAATTTGGAAATTGAATGTGTTTTTTTTGCAATTGGCGTGAAGAATATCCCTGCAATGAAATAAATCAAAAATGCCAATACAATTGGATTGATTTCAAGCATATTTTCAGAATTCTCAAGCATGGGTTTTGAGATTACATGAATGAGTGCCGATAATGCTGCTGCTAGAATGATTAGATAATATCCATATTTTGATTTTTTTAAGGAAAGTCTTTCAGAAATCATTCATTACCATATTTGGAAATGAGATTATCCTTTATAGTGATTTTCTTGGTTTTTTGATAATTTAGGCGTAGTTTTTTCTTTTATCACAATTCTCCGATTTTGATGATTTCAAAGGAAAATCCTTCTTTATTGTATTCCTCATTGGTAACCATGTGTCCTATTTCATTAAGAATTGTATTCATCTGACCCACAACAAAATACGGCCAATTCTTTCCCAAGTCATGTTGAATGATGATTTTATTTTTTCCATTTACTTTCATTTCTCTATATTGAACATTCATGCTAAGACATCTTTTTTTGAACAAATCTAAGATTGAATCTAATTCAACATAACCGTAAACATAATTCAATGAGTTTTTTAGATCCGATGTACCTGTGGTCTCTGCAATTTTTTCAATTTTTTCTCTAGGAACTGCATCTGTTATTTCTCTAAATGTGGATCTGAACATTGGAATCCATCCCATTTCAGTTGTAAGATCATGCCAGTTTACTTGCTTGTCTAGTAAATGATTGATGAGTGTATTGAGACTAATCTTTTGCTCTAAGCATTTTTCGTGTAATTTACTACTTAGTTCTGCATCAATTCTTATTGAAACATTATCTGTTTTTCTCAATATCTGTTTTTCTTGTAAAGTCAAAATTGACCTCCCTGATGTCTAATTGTACTTGTAATCATTTTTTATAGTTACTATATTCAATTTTTAGTCATATGGATTAGTATGTTATTTTTCACACATACAATATTGTACAGATAATTACTTTGTATTGACGTGTAGTTATCCGATCAATATTTAATATTTTCATAATATGTGATCGATCAAGAAATGGCGAACAAAGTGTTTGTCATAAAAAATAATGTCACATCCTTTATTATCACTGGTATGTAATATCCACATATGGAAAACGGACTAGATATTCTATTAGTTCCATCTTTGCGTAAATCTATTGAAGAGAATCTTGGTAAGGAAACTTTGAATAAAATCGAACAGAGATTAATGGAACGACATGGACTTGGTTTAGTTCAAGCAATTAAAAATTTCTCTAAATTTGATAGTGTCTTAAGAGAATTTTTTGGTGCAGGTGCTGATGGGTTAGAACAAAAATTCTTACAAAAAATTGTTACAGTTGAAAAACTAAAACAAACTGATTCTAATTGGATTCAAATGAAAGATCCAGAATTGGCTAAAATATTTTTAGAATCTTTTGCTGATCAGGATAAAAAAGCAATTCTTGGCTCTGTAATGGATGGACCTTTAATCATTGCAAAAATTTTAGAATCATGTGGTATTCCTCAAACATCTGGTTATAGAAAAATAAATTATTTAATTGATCATGGGTTGTTGATATCAAATGGATTTGAATTAGCACATGATGGTAAAAAAGTTAAGAAATATGAAACCATTTTTGAGAACATAAAAGTTGACATTATTAAAAATGATGTATCCGTAAAGGTCCAACTCAAGAATACTTTGTTAGCTGAAAGTTCTATTTTACAAACTGTAGAAATCCATTCTTAAATTCTTAGAGTGTATAATTTGTTAAATAAATTAATTTATTTTGTATACTTCTCTAACGTCAATACGTTTATTCGCTAAAAAATAACGTTCTGGATATGAAAGATACTGATGTTGAAGTTGTACCTGATAAAATCGGAAGTCCAATAAATTTTAAAATCATCCTTGTTATTTCATGTCTTGTCCTGGGATTTCATTTCTTAGTAAACTATCTTGCTGATTTGGATGTGTATTCTTCAAGTTCAGATGCCTTGATCTATGGCTTTTCAATGCTCATCCCGGTATCTGTATCTGCTTTCGCATTTTCAACTTCAAGAAGATATTCTGGAACTTTGGTTTATTCCAAGGCATACGTCATGTTGGGTATTGCGTTTCTATTGATGTTTCTTGCAGAACTTACTTATTTTATCTATGAGCAAATTTTAGATTTAGACCCTTATCCTTCAATTGCAGATGTTTTCTTTTTTGTATTCTACCCGATGATTGTTCTTTATCTTATCATTAATCTCCGATTCTTTGCCCCTAAAATCTCAAAGAGTGGATTGGCAATAATTATTGGAATGCCTATTGTTGTTACTCTGACATATGTGTACTTGACAATTTCTGATTTTGGCAGTTTTGATTTCTATTATGGGATAATTTTTGTCGCTACTGCATCTATTACTTTGGGTCTTGCAATTCACACCGCAAAAATTTTCAGAGGTGGTTTAATTGGAACTGCCTGGCTTATTCTATTACTTGGAATTATCATAAATGTGGTTGGAGATGTATGGTATTATTACCTTGAAGTAATTGGTGAATACACTCTTGGCGATCCTGTGAACCTGTGTTGGTATTTGTCTTACTTGCTTATTCTTTATGCATTGTACAAACATAAAAAAGCACTCTAATCTGGTCTGAAAAAGGTATATCTAATATTCTAAATACTAATTTTACATAAAATGCTAAATCAAAAAATAGAAAAACGAAGTACTTCTGAGATTAATCGATATGGGTTATTTGCAAAAGAAATAATCTTTAAAAATGAACTAGTTTGGTCCCCCACTGAAAATGAGATTAAAAAAATATCTGTTAATGAATTTGAAAAATTACCTGTAGATGATAAACAAATTTGGATAGATCATTGCTATCAGATAGATGATTATTTTCAAATGGATACTGATGATACTAGATTGATGAATCATAGTTGTGATCCGAACACTATGGATTACCCTACTGATGACCCCACCATGATTGTTGCAAAAAGAGATATTCAAAAAAATGAGGAAGTTACTTGGAATTACTTGCCTTTCATGAACCCTTACCAGGCATTTCCATGTAATTGCGGGAGTGAAAACTGCGTAGAGATTGTTAAAAAAAATGCAGTTTTTAAATCTGATCGATAAAACTGTCTTTTTTGATAATTATGAATCAGAGGATATCTGATGGTTTGTAATCACCTTGATTTTGCAATCTAGTTAATCTTTTAATCACAAATCTTGCTGTTTCTCTGACATCTACACTTGGATCAATTTCTGCATCTCTAATCAAATCGATTGATTCAAACGCACGCATTAATCCCAATGATTCAATTGCTTCATGTTTTGTAAGAATGCTGTTATCATTTAATGCAGACTCTACTAGTACTGGAATCTTCATTCTCATGTTTCTACCTGCAATTTGATAACATGCTTCATGTTTTACTACTCCATTATTGTCATTTTTCAATACCCACTCCATTAAATCTGCGGCTTTGATGAACATGGGATCATCTACATCTTTGTTCTCTGCCAATTCTCCAACCAACCACACTGCATCCCAGCGTTTTGATTCATCGCTATCGTTTTTTATTATACGCTCACATGTGAGTAATCTTTGTTCATCTGTGAGTTCCCTCAATTTATTTTCATCATAGATTTCTATTGCCATTCCCAAATATGGGAATGAGATCCTTTTAACGATTTCTAATTATTCAGGCTCGTTTTTTTATGATATTATTATTTGCGTTTTATCTTACGTTTTTCATTCTTTTGCATTTTTGATATAATTTTTGACATCTATGGTTTTGAGGGGTTTTGAGGCGTCCCATAGAAATGAACATAGCATAAAGATATTGTCAACCATTTCTGTGGAATTTGTACACAATGAGAAATCTGAATCTGCGTTTGAATTCTGAGATGATGCTGCAGAATCTGACATGATCATCTTTTTGTCTTTTTGAACCAACATTCTTCCTTTGGATGGTAGTTTACCGACTCGTGTTTCAGTGGCATTGAATCTTTTAACAAATGGGGCCAGTTTGGGATCGTCTAATTCTACAAGTAATCTTACTTTACCTCCATTTTTTTCACACATTGTAATTTTTTCTGGAATTGTACTATGATACATTCTTGCAACATCATCTAATGTTGTTGTAATGTACACAATCCCTGTAGCATTTTCTATGACATGAGCAATATCTGCATAAATATTTTGACGGCCTTGAACTATTCTGAATGTGGGAACAGTGCTGGTTTGATTTGTCGCTATTTCGTTATTTATTTTATCTATGATTGCCTCTCCTGATTTTTTTATTTTATTTACCTCATCTTCTTTTTTTCCTAATGCGATTTTTAATGCATCATGAGGATCAACTGCAATACATAATTTTGGACTTGATAATGTTGTTGAAATAATATTTCTGCTAACTAACTTGTCCACTGTTCTATACATTCTTGCTCTGTCAATATCAAGTTCCTTTGCAAGTGAGCTTGCTGTAATTGGACCCATTCTTAGTAAATTGAGATATACTTTAGCTTCTAAATCATCTAGGTCTAGTATTTCTTCAAGTTCTGATGCTATTTCACTTACTTGTTCTTGATAAGATATCATTTTGTCATCCACACTCTTCTAGCCTCATTTTGTGTAATTGCATTTAGTACTTTCGTATGATTCCTTTGCATTTCAAAATTTCTCATTTCCATTTTTGGTAATTTTTAATAAAAATTATTAGACTAAAAGATCTGCTTGTTAGATCAATTACTAACAAAATTTGATTGTTAATTTAATTACAAACAACATTATTTGTATTTTTAATAATTTATCATGATCATATTTTATTATGATGTTGATGATTAAATGCTCATTTCGAACAATTTTCTCAAAAAATGTCTAATTTGATCACATTGGAATGTTAAATGCAATTACTGCAATTACAATCATTGCAACAACATGTTTTGTTCCTGCAACATATGATCCGGCACCAATCTTTCCTGCCGCAAGCCCTCCAAAGAGTGCCTCGATAATTGCCATGTTAAATAATGCTGATTCCAGTTTTTCTATTTCCATACTTGCCAATGATCCGAACAATCCTTCAGTACCACTTCCTGATGCAAGTAATCCATCTTGAACTTTTTCAATTTCAGTGAAAAAGCTGGTAGTAAGTAAAACTGCAACTGCTAAAAATACTCCAAATGAAATGTATATCGTATATGTATATGGGGCTAGTGCTGATTTCCTGCTTTTCTCAATATTTTGCATTTCTGATACGTGTTTTTGAATCATTTCTAGATTTTCTGATACGTCTCCGCCAATCTTCATTGCCATTTCTAGCAATACTGTAACACGTCTTGCTACTCTAGTTCCTGTCCTTTCAGCAAAATTCTCAAATGCATCTTCAATTGGTGTTCCCCAACTAATGTTTGCTCTAAGATTTTTTAATTCCGGAGTTAGTGCTCCTAGATTCCTCTCACCAGCTTGTTCTATAGCTTTTATAAGATTGGCACCACTCTGGACTGAGCTTAACAAAGCTAGTAAAAACACTGGTAGATTTCTATCTATGCTATCTTTTCTTTGAACTTCTTTTAACTGGTGTATGGTTAATGGAATTATCCCTACCATTATACCAAAAATTAATCCTACATCTCTTATTGTTGTAGAGTTTGAATATTCTGAAAAATAGAAACTCATTGCGAGAACACTGATAGATGCAATTAATGAAAATGACAATGTCTTTAGAATATTATTGCTTAGTATTGATTCTGAAGGTTCCAATTTTATAACTTGTTTTCTTTTTTGTTTTCTTTCAACTCTTTCCATAATTCTACCTCTTTGGCACCATTGTATCCATCATCACTAGCATTAGGACTCCACTCAATGGAATGACTGCAAATGTTAGTATGTTCATCAGTGTTAACAAATCAAATCCTGCAAGACTGGGACTCATTATTCCCATAATTGACAACATGATTACCGCAAGTAATGGGAAAACAATTAGTAATATTGTATAAATTTCTGCGACACTTCCTAATGACTCTGTAGTTTTTTGCATGAGCATCTTTTTTTCTTCTAGCTGAACTTTGGCTGTGGCGTTAAAGTATTCTTTAAGATCTCCGCCAGATGAAACTGTCACGATTGCTCCTTCTAGTAATTCTGAATATGGTCCGGCTGGTGTTCTGAGGACCAAATCTTTGATTGCACTAATCAAATCCATGCCTAAAATATCGATATTTCTCACAATAAATCTTGCATCTTTTACAATGTCTTCATCCGTGTCTTCCTTTGCAATTGCTTTGAAAATTCCCTCCAATGTTAGACTGCTTGTTGCCAAAGTTGACATGTATCCAATAAAATGTGGAATTTCTTCGATAAGTTTTGCTGATCTATTCTTTACTTTAATTACTGGAATCATCTGTAACATTCCAAATGTCATTCCAAAAAGCATCAATCCACTCAAGAGTGGGAGAATCATTCCCATACTAGCTGGCTGTATATTGATGAACTGCGCTGCAATTAACCCCATCACTGCCCCACAAACCCCTGCAATCATACTAAAGAAAACCATACTTGAAACATACACC
Source organism: Candidatus Nitrosopumilus sp. (assembly GCA_013203245.1). GTDB lineage: Archaea > Thermoproteota > Nitrososphaeria > Nitrososphaerales > Nitrosopumilaceae > Nitrosopumilus. The sequence goes on along the minus strand of JABMOR010000005.1, from coordinate 15,632 downwards.
TCAAATGGAATTGGCATCATTGCTTGTTTGATTGATTTATCTAATGATGATAATTTGGGATGTAGAAATTTTACATGATCATTTAGGAGTTTGTAGATATACACATGTAATTGCCCTACTGATTCTTCTTGAACTCTTTTTTTCTGTTTACTGCCAACTAGTTTCAAAGTTCTACCTCTAATCTTTTTCTTTCATAATATCTCTCAGGATCTGCATAATACTCCATTACATTTGCAGATACTTCTTTATGATCACGAATGTTATTTTTCACCATCCACTCTAATGCTAATTTCCTCTTTGTTAATTCATAATTGATCTTCTCTTCATTATCCCCATCTCTTTCTTTTAGTTTTTTGAAAATTACACTGTTCCCCATGTAATCATGAAGATCTGTTTTTGGATTCCATTTGAAAATTTCATGAGTTTTAATTTGGCCTGTTGTTTCATCAATTCCATCAATTTCTGAAACCTGAATGATTCTTCTCAGAGATTTATCTCCAACTCTAATTTTTAATTGAAGCGTAATCAAATCCAGGCTGTTTGAGATTAGTGCCTTTGGTACATCCATTGGGGATGATGTCAATCTTGTTAGTGTTGCTTCAACAGAGTCAGCATGAATTGATGAAAATCCTCCGTGACCTGTAGCCATGGCTTGAAATAGTGTATATGCTTCTCTTCCTCTAGTTTCCCCTACAATGATGATATCTGGTCTTTGCCTTAGGGCTGCCCTGAGAAGATCAAACTGATTAATTTCCCCTACCTGGGTATCTGTGAAATTTTGTCTTGATACTGCTGGAATCCAGTTTTCATGAGGCAAATTCAGTTCTTGTGTATCTTCAATACTTACTACCTTTTCTCCAGGTCTGATGAATGTGGCTAGCGCATTGAGTGCCGTGGTCTTGCCACTGGCAGTGCCTCCTGCAACAAGCATGGTGGATTTTTTCTCTGCCAAATACCACATGTATGCTGCAATATCTATTGACATTGTCCCAAATTTTATTAAATCAATAACTGTGATTGGGTCCGCTCTAAATCTTCTAATTGTAAATGTACTTCCTCGTTTTGTAATTTCATGACCTAGTGTCAAATTAATTCTACTTCCGTTTGGCAATGATGCATCAATAATTGGGTCTGCCATGGAAACATGTTTTCCACAAATATATGCCATCTTTCTTGAAAAATTATTCAATTCTACATCTTTTTCAAATATGATATTAGTTGGCATTGATTCATGCTCTCTATGCCAAATGTATATTGGAATGTTTGTTCCATCACAACTAATTTCTTCAATCATATGGTCCCTCATTAATGGTTCAATTTTTCCAAGATGGACAAAATCTCTAACTGCAAAATAATTTATTTTTGCAATGTTTTTAGGAGGTATCTTTAATCTGTATTTTTTAATCATCGATGTAATTTTCTTTTTTAATCTTCGCTCTGCATCCTTTTTTGATTTAATATCGTGTAATGAAACTGTGAGTTCTGTCATCAATAGTTTTTTTATAATCTCAAATGCCTTTTGGTCTCTTTCTGAAAGGACTGGCTCAATCACTTGATATCTTAATCCTCCTTTTGCGGTAGGGTCTTTAATTATTCCTGCATGAATTTCATTGTTGTCCCAGTCAAGTTTTGAGAGTGTCATATATTTTGGTATTTTAAAATCATCTTCTAATTCCTCTGAAACTGTTTTAACCTGGATTTCATTTGGTTTGGTTTCTAACTTTTTTATTGGTTGTAATTTTTGCAATGCTGACAAACTATCTTTAAAAATATTAAATTTCAATTTCATCCTCTATGCGTAAGATGTGTGTTTTAACGCATGTTCGTTCATTTGAACAACATTTCCCTTTTACTCTTCACAATCATTAAAAACTACCATGGTAAAGGATACGCTCACATCATATGAGGTGATACTCTAATGTTTAGAAAAAAAGTTGTATCTGGTGTGTCTTTAGATTCAAAATCTGAGCACAAATCAACTAGTTTTGGCAGTATATCCTCAATATTCAAAGGTAATTCTAGTGTCTTAAATCCTGAATCTGAACCTCCAGAACCTGCCGTTAACGCGTATCTGCCACTAGAGGCGGATGTCATTAAACCATCTACAAACAAGGCTGTGAAATTAATTCAAGAAGTGCAAAAATTAGAAGGCAGGACAATCAAGCCATTTGTAGATTACAATGAAGGTCTTCTATTCTATCCAATTTTATCAAAAATAGGTGAAATGCAAGATAATGTTGCATGTCTTGATGACCTAGTTTCTGATGGCATTTTAGAAAAACAAGTCTATGAGAAATTAATTGTGTGCCCTATACATCCTGAAACTTTCTCATCTAGCATGCGTCTTTACTGTCCAAAATGCCATACAATGAATGTTGAAAAACTTAATCTTTTTGAACACAAGAAATGTGGTTACATCACTGAAAGTACCAATTTTGATTTTTCAGATCAAAATAATTCAAAGTGCCCATCATGCAATAAACAAATTAAAAATTTTGAAAAAGAAGTACGTGTACCTGCAATGTGGTATCAATGTAGTGATTGTAATGAAAAATTTGATAATGCTGTAATTAAATTACATTGCAGAAAACATGAGCATGATTTTGATACTAATTCTGGACAATTTATCACAACCTTTAGTTACAAATTAAAAAATTCTGAAATCTCAATTAATTCTGACACAAATCAAATCAAAGATGAATTGGTAAAATTATTACAAGGATTCAATTTTAATGCTAAACTCAATATTTCTATCAATGGAAAAAGCGGCAATGTTCATGAAATCCCAATATATGCTAAGAGTAAGACAACTGGTGAATCAATTTTAATTTTTATCAAAAATCAACCTAGTGGTATTGATCAGTCTGATATGAATTCAATTTTAGTACCAAAATTAGACATTGATCCAACTAATACATTACTTGTCACTGTTTCTGGAATTAATGATGGCATTGAAAATTTTGCAGCACACTATGGGATTCATTTAATTGCCGAACAGGATTTTTCTCAAATTTTATCCCGTGTAGAAGAATTTGTTTCAGAATGGTATTCTAAAAACGGTGGTAAAAAGTGAAAAATGTATTTTCTAGATTACCAGTGAAAAATAGGCGTGCTGTAAGTCAGATTATGGGCAGTATCGTGATTTTAGGCATAGTTAGTTCAGTTGGTTCTGTAATTTTGTTTAATGGGATGAATAGTATCAGCGCATTTACCTATGATTTATCATTCCACGAAAAATCAAAAAATGAAATTCATCGTGAGGATATAATGTTTGAACATGTTCGTTTTGTACCTGGTGATGATAATATTGAAATTGATTTGCTAAATATCGGAACAGTCGAATCTAACATTTCCAATATCACTATTTTAAAAATTGACACGCAGGAAATTATTGCTAATTGGGTTGATGTTGAAGAAGTAGTTCCTGTTGAGACAAACAAAAAAATAATTCTTGATAGTTTTGATATTCTTCTTACTAATGGAATCGTAACTCAAACATGGGATGATGATTACTATTACTATGTTGATGCTAATGCTGCTAACGGAGTTGCCAAATACAAAATTTCTTTAACGACTGTAAAAGGAAATTTCTTTACAACTGTAGTTAGTCCATTTAATACATGAGGTAAAATGAAATCAAAAAAAATATCTTTCCAAGCATTTGAAAAGAAAAAATACTTTCATTTAAAGAACAGACGTGGGGTAGCTGACATTATTAGCACCATGCTGCTAATGGCCATTACGGTAACTGGAGCTAGCACACTTACTTATTTTATGAATGATGCATTTATTTCTGGAAATCTTGCCACTGTAAACACTCTTGATTCATCTTCTCTGAATCTTTTACTTTTAGCATATGATACACGAGATTCATCTTCGTTGTTAACTCTGATTGATGTTGATAATAATATCTCTGGAGAACTATGTGGTTCTGGCTGTATTGCCTCTCCTACAAATTCTCTTCCTGAAAATTTAGGCACCGAATTCATTGTGTTACAGATTCAAAACAACGGGCTTAATCCTATTTTTCTTGAGGACGTTGCAATTAACAATGTTGTTCATACTTGGGATTCAGAAACAGCCTTGATTCCACTTGATGCCTCTGTAGATTATTTGACTGGAACAAGCAGACCATATCCTTCAGATGGAACATTTTCCATATTACCTGTTAGTAGTGGCCAAATTATCCAAAACAATAGCAACGAAATTCAAAATGGTCAAAAAGTTAACATTTTGATAAAACTTAGTGCTGACAATTCCGATATTAGGTTAAATCAAGGAATTCATGTTTTTTTTGACATTGGAGCTCCCCACACAGTTAACTTTTTGATTGATAGCGGGGATGCCAGATGATTCATAAAAAATCACAACCTCAACTACAAAAGAGACGAGGGCTGTCTTCTGTTGTAGGTGCATTATTTTTTACTGTACTTATGATTGCAGGATTTTCTGTACTAAGCTTAGCTCTGGATGCTCAAACCGATATTGTTACGACACAACGAATTATTTCTGATATTGAAATAAAAAAACAACAAGAGCAATTTGCAATCTTTGCATCTACTGATGAAAATGACATTCTAAGTGTGGGTGTCAAAAATCTAGGTCAGAACCCAGTTGAAATTTCAAGTGTATGGATTATCAATAAAACATTATCAGATCAACCTGCTACCCGCTATAGTGTAAATTTTGATGATGCATTTGTCTCATCTGGTTTTACTGCTAATGTCCTTTCGACACAAACACTTCAAATGATCCCTGACAAATATGATATTAAAATAATTTCATCTTACGGAACAAAAAAAATCGATGAACTTGTAGTTGGCGTCGGATCATCCATTGGTGCACTTCGTGCTGAATTAATTACTGACCCCCCCGATGTTGTTCTTGGCAAAAATGTTACAGTTGCAATGATTGTAACCAATACTGGAAATGATGAAATAAAAAATGTTGAACCTGAAATGCAATCTGTGACGGGCTCTGGCTATCTTATTTCTCCTTCCCCACCACATACTCCTTCATCTGTGGATCTCAAACAGGGAGAATCTGTAATGTTTTCATGGGATTATCAGGTAAATGGTGTTAGTGGGGCAGATCTAGTGTTTTCAGCTCAAGCAAAAGGTGATTTTGTAGATATTGATGATGTGGAAAGTAATGTCGTATCTGATTCTATTCTTTTACGTGAAGCTGGAGAAGGTGGAAGTGGAGGCGAAGTGGTTATCTCAAATGAATTGTTTGGTAAGCCACAATTATTCATGATAATGCCAAATGCAGTTGGAGATGAAAATGGAGATGTTACAGATAGGCCGATTTGGGGTGTAAATGTTGCAAATCCTACTGATCAACCGATGTTTGTAAATAAAGTGGTAATCATGGTATTCAATCCTAGGGCAAATTCACAAGATGATGTTTTTGTTAAAAATTGTGAAGGTATTACCAATGGAGGACCTGAAAAACCTGCAACAATATCTCCAACTCCTGATAATTGGTCTTGTCCTGAAAGCAATCAATTGATGTGGCGAGATTTGACTACTCCTATTGAAGTTGCCCCAAGATCCGTATTCCCATTCCTTGTAGGAATAGGCAGTGGTAATATGGCCGGTACCACTGCTGATGCACAAAATATTCTAGTTCAACCTGTTGTATTTACAACTCTTGGTCAATATGGAAAAGCAGGTTATGGAACTACAATGCATACTAATGAAGTTGCATTACCTAATGTCTTTCTTGCAAGAACACCTGAATCCGTTGCATCTGCTGATGTAATGAGTGAGTTAACTGGAATTGTAGAAGGAAGTACTGTGATATTTAATGCAACACTTGCTGATATGAGTAGTGATGATATTTATGGAATCAGTGCTGATACATCTTTAATTATTAACATTCCAAAAGAATGGACTTTTGGTAGTGTCATTAGTAACAATGGTTTTACTTTATCCCCAATCGTTACATATCCTGATGGGTCTACACAGATAGTTGGTTTTCTCCTTTCATCTATTGATAATCACAATGAAGCCAAAACGATTCAATTTACTGCAACTGCTCCATCTGTTCCTAAGGCAAAAATGTATGTAATGTCTATCCTCGCAAATGGTCTTGCTACCGGTAATAGTGCAAGTGGTATATTTACAGTTGGACCTATAGCTGAAACTGTTTTACAGGTGTGTCCAACTAGCGGTTGTCCATAATATTATTTTTTATCATATGTATTTTCAATGATTTTTTTGTTAGGTTCACAAAACATACGTACAAACTAGTTAATTGTAGTCCATTTTGAACAAAGATCTCTTTAACATCTTTTTTTATTCTAAGAAATTCATAATGACAAAACTAATGTCAAAACAAAACAAATTGACTTCAAGAAGAGCAGTTGCTCCAGTTATCGCAACACTTCTTTTGGTAGCAATCGCAGTCGTTGGTGGAAGTATTGTCTTTGTGTTCTCACAAGGATTTTTCAGTTCTGCACAAATCAGTGGCTCACCAAACATCGAATCATTGAAAATTGTCGGCTATGATGCAACTGATGGAACCACACTACAATTACATAATGGTCTTGCCAGTGGTGTTGTTCAAGGCGCAACCGATGGTTCACTAGCTGCAGGTGAAAGAATTGCTGTATACATCCAAAACAATAGTGTACAAAAAGTTACATTGAGCGAAATTCGTTTTGCTGGAACTGTATACACATTCGTTCCTGGACCTGCATCTCCTGGTAACTTGATAGATGCATTTGATCCGTTAGGATTAGTTGGAACACTAACTACATCATTAGTTCCAGGATATATGATTGCCACAACTGGTAATGGTATACTCGCTGCAACTGTTTTAGATGCTACATCTGCTGAAGTTCAACCTGGACAACAAGCAACCCTCATCATTCAACTAGATGAAAATGTAAAAGTTGGTAGAGATGCACAATTCAAGCTCGCTACTGCCAACGGTGCTGTCTTCGTTGGAACTGTTATCGCAGGTCAACAAAGTGGTTAACCCCACCCTTTTTCCTTTTTATAAAAAAATGGAGAAAAAATAATGAAAAAATGGAGAAAAAAATGAAAACAAAAAACCCCATAATCTTCTTACTTGCTATAATACTACTGTTAGGATCTAATTTACATTCTGTCTCTGCACAAAATTTGGAAGCCCTATCTGATTATTCAATCAAACTTGCAATATCTCCATCTCATTTAGAAAGTGGAATCGCAGAACATCAAGTTGGATATCTTTTTGTTCTAAGTAAAAACGGTGTACCAATTACTTCATCGTATGATGTACCTGTTAGTCTGAATTCTGATGATCCATCAATCGCATCTGTTCCCAACAAAATAATTTTAAAGGCAAATGAAGAATTTGTTTCATTTCCTGTAACAACAAGTGAAAAATCTGGTTCAACAACTATCACTGCTAACCTTGATGGAAAAATTACATTTCAAAAAATTAATGTGGGGACTGATGAAACTTATCTTCCTGATGACCTAGTTTTGGAATTAAATCTTCCAACTACAAAAATGCATGTTAATTCTAATATGCCTTTTACCATTTTTCTTAAAACAATTGATGGTGCTATAGTACGTGCACCAAATGATATTGAAATTTTATTCGAATATGAAGAATCTTTAGCATCTACTAATTCTAAAATATTGACAATAGAAAAAGGAGATTATTATGCCTGGGGAACGTTATTTTCACATGCTAAAGTAGGAAATACATTCCTTAGGGCAATTCATGAAGAGTCTGGATTAGATGTGGCAAAAAGTATTCAAATTTCCTCTACACTTCCAACTGGACTAAAATTATCTATACTTCCAAAATTAATTCCTGCAGAAGTTGATAGAACATTGGATATTTTTGTAAGTGTGGTTGATTCTGATGGAAATCCTACAAAAACTCCTCATGACATACCTTTAGATTTTTTCTCAAGTGAACAATACCCTATAGGTGACAATCTAGATAAAATTAGCAAATCTGAAAAACCAATGATCAAAAAAGATCAATTTGGTTATCTTTTACAACAAAAATACAGTTTACAAAATTTACTTGCAAATGATATCTTGATTGGAGTAAGTTCTGAAGGATATGGCACTGCAACTGATACTTTTCGTACTGTGGGTGAATCAATCGAAATGGATCATAAATTAAAGCGTACGGTAGAAAAAATTGTTAATTTTGGTTTGGATGTTAAAGATTATGAGAATACTGTGAGTGTTTTTGGCTTGGATAAAATTCCAAGTAATGCAACTGCATTTTTTACATATCAATTATCTATCATTGAGGATGATGATGACGATGATGGTTTTAGATCTGATGGTTCTGAAATAGAAATACATCCTGAATGTGCTGAAGAATCAGATGAAAATAATTCCGGCGGTAACTCTGAAAGTCAAAGTAATGCTGAATTAGATCCTGAAGATATGATTTTGTATTCTATTGATTGTTTGAGTGATGGTGAACCATACCCTCTTCAATCTGATGAAAATCAATACAGTGACGGATATGTTCAAAAAATCAATGTTATCTCAAGTGATGATGAAATAGCTGTAATTGATGATGGTGGAAAAATCATTAGTTCTTATTCTTATGGTACTGCCACAATTTCAACTGGTCAAAAAACAGGACCTGTTAGAATCTCTGCATCAATTAACGGTGTAGGTACTGGTTCATTTACTACTGAAGTGATTAACACGTTAGAACAAAAAGAAGTTCGTTTGTTTTCACCTACTGGGGAAGATAACATAATTTTTGATCGTGATGGATTTTTTGATATATTTCTAATTGCACTTGATTCAAAAGAACGACCAAAAACCATGAAAGAAACTGGGAAATATTTGATAACTCCAACTAACGGATTGGTAGAAATCAAAGAGGATGCTTCATTTACTTTTACTCAACTAAGAAGTGATTCTTTTGATATATCTGAATCTGAAACAGAAATTACTCTTATTGTTGAACCCATTGGCGAAAATGCAGATTTATCTTTAGAAGGGAGTACAACTTTCATCACTCATCCAACTTCACAAATGCAAGTTTCTTTACCTCTAGAAAAAATCAATGCAGAACATCAACAAAATATTGGCATTATTCAATTAGTGGATTTACAAGGTAACCCTGTAATTCCAAAGTTTGATGTAAAATCTAAAATTACTTCTTCTAAAGATACCATAGTTCAGATAATTGATGATGCTGTAATCCCTGCTGGTTCATCATATACTTTATTTTCTATTAAGACGACTGGTTTAATTGGAAATGCAATAATTTCTGCTAGTGCTAAAGGTGTTAATGGAACTTCAACAATGATTGACACTGCCTCATCCCAAACACAATTACAAGTCTCTACTGGGGGGCTATCTGATGAAATTCCAGTAAATCAACCTGTTGAATTTAAATTGTTTATTGATGATGAAAATGCAGATGCAGTTTCTGGTGCGTCTATAAAAATAACAAGTGATGAAAGTGTATCAATAACTCCTCAAGTTGTTAGAACTAGTTCTGACGGAAGTGCAATTGTTAGTTTAACTGCCTTTAAAGGCCCAAGCATTTCCTTTGATATCATTGCAACTGCTGAAGGGTATGCTGAAGGTCAAGATTCCTTTACTGTCAATGTCGATGCTCCTGAAAAAGTATTTGATTCAATTGATTTGAAATTACCTGAATGGATTATTTATATTGTAATTGGCGGAATTTTGATGGTTGGTATTGTGGTGTTTATGTTCTTAAGAAAATCAAAAACTAATTTGGAAGAAGAATGGGAAGAAGAAGAAGAACTTTAGTTTTTTTCTAGTCTTTTTTTATCTCTACAAATTCCACATAGGTAATTTTTTAGAAACTCTTCAAATTCTGTTTTGAATTCCTTTGTTTTTGAATATTGTTCACCTGTTTTTATTCCTCCTGGAACTTGTTTGCCACAATTGGTGCAGTGGATATTGGCATTAAATTTAATTTTTTTCTCATTGTCAGAAATTTTACCTATTATCATTACCCATATTTTATTTATTTTTGATATAAACAATAGGTAAAATCAAAACTGATGAATATTATACTGAAAAACTAGTACTATTCTTGATGCTATCTGTCTGGTTTAGAGTAATTAGGGTGAGATTCCTACTTGCATCAATAATTGCAGTATCTGTAGGCTTGGCACTTAATTGGTGGCAAAACTCTTCCATTGAACCCTTTGATGCTTTGCTGACATTTGCTGGAGTGATGGCACTTCATGCTAGTGTTGATTTGTTAAATGATTTTTGGGATTTTAAACGTGGAATTGACACTAAAACAACTCGAACCAAAATGAGTGGCGGTACTGGCGTATTGCCAGAAGGATTACTCAAACCATCTTCAGTATATCGGGCTGGGGTTGCATTCTTAATAATTGGAACTATTATTGGAGGATATTTTGTAATTACAGATGGCATTACAATTGCAATAATTCTTGGATTTGCAATTTTGTCAATCTATTTCTATTCTACTAAAATTGTTGATTCTGGATTAGGTGAATTTTTTGTTGCAGTAAAAGGTGCAATGATAGTCATTGGTACTTTCTTTATTCAATCTGGTGAAATTTCACTTGAATCTATTCTTGCTGGAATAGTGGTGGGCTCGTTGTCTTCACTTGTACTCTTTATTGCATCTTTTCCAGATCATGATGCAGACAAATCTAAAGGCAGAAAAACTTTGGTCATTATTGTTGGAAAACAAAGAGCTGCAAAATTATTTTGGGTTTTCCCTATTGTGTCCTATGTGGCAATAATAATTGGTGTTTGGATAAATTCATTCCCCTTAGTTTCAATGATTAGCTTTCTTAGCATTCCTTTGGTGATAAAATCAGGTATTGGGTTGCAGAAAAATTATGGTTCTATTGATAATCTCATACCATACATGTCTTCAACTTTGATGTTTGGCAGGATAACTGGAATTTTATTTGTGACTAGTTTTTTAATTGGATCTTTACTCTAGACATAAATTTAGCAATTAAAAAGAATATGTATGATTTCAGGCCATGCAACTTTTGAAGGTACTAGAGAATTTTCTAAAAATTCAGGAATAAATTCAGAGAATTTTAAGGAATTTGAAAATCTCTTTCTTTCTAATGTTGGTATTGGAACGTATCTTGGAGATCCTGATGCAAAAACTGATGAATTGGTGAAAAACGCTGTTAAACAATCAATTCAATCTGGAATTAATGTTGTAGATACTGCAATAAACTATAGATCACAAAAAGCAGAAAGATCCGTTGGAAAGGCAATTGCAGAACTAGTCAAAGAGGGTAAAATTAATCGAAATCAAATATTTATCAGTTCAAAAAATGGCTACGTCACAAATGATGCTGATGTACAATTAGGCTTTTGGGAATATGTGAAAGAAGAATATTCTCAAAAAGGAGTTATCCAAGAGGGCGATGTTACATCTGGATATCACTGTATGACTCCATCATATCTTTCTGATCAATTGGATAGGAGTTTGAAAAACTTGGATATTGAATGTCTTGATTTGATGTATCTTCATAATGCCGTTGAAGGACAAATTAAGGATATTTCAAAAGAAAAATTCCTAGAAAATTTAAAATCTGTTTTTGAATTATATGAACAAAAACGAGATGAAGGAAAAATTAAATTTTACGGTATGGCGACATGGGAATGTTTCAGAGTTCCATCTGATAATCCACAATATCTTTCACTTGAAGATACCGTTAACATGGCTAAAAAAATTGGAGGTGAAAATCACGGATTTCGATTTATTCAATTACCTTACAACATGAATTATGATCAAGCACTACTTGCAAAAAATCAACTACTTGGATCTGAAAATGTTTCTATCTTGGAGGCTGCTTTGCGATTAGGGATAGGTGTATTCACCAGTGTTCCTTTCATGCAAGGTAGATTGCTTACTCCTGGAACAATTCCGGAATTCAATAATTTGAAACCATCTCTACGTGCTTTACAATTCATTCGTTCATCTCCTGGTGTTTTAGCTCCTCTGGTAGGACAAAAATCTGCAGAACATGTTTCAGAAAATCTTGAAATCATGAAAATCCCCCCAATGTCAGAAAATGACTTTCTTGCATTGGTGAAAAAATTAATTTCCTAGATTTTTCATATTATCGGCCTTAAAATTCCATAGAAAGATAATAAATGAGTGGTATTTAGTGTGAGTAAGTAATTTATCTGCTAAAATTTATGATTATGCAAAAATTTGTAATTTGGTATTTTCAATTGACCAAAAAATTCGTTTTGTAGGTGTAATTAATGAACGAGGTAGATTGGTTGCAGGTGGAATGAAAGAAAATGTTGAACCTTTAGAGAGTGAAAAAGATGACGAAATGATTTTCATGGAGCTAGCATTGCGCGTAAAAATGAGAAAAGAATTTGATAGACAACTTGGACCTGTGAACTTTGCCATGGCTTCCCGTCAACGTGCACTTGCAATTAGTGTGATAATCAATGATGACATATTGTATGTCGTATCTGAACCTGACTCTGATTACGGTTCACTTCCAAAAAAAATTCTTGAAATCATTAATTCGCAATAATATTTGGTTTCCATCTTTGGGACTTTGTGATCGCATTAATTAATAATAAAATTACATGCCGTTTACATGGTTTTTAATGAAAAACTAAATTCTAATTATTTGGCAATTTATGAATTGACAAAAGAAATTGGGACAATTACTAAAAACTCATTTGATAGTGGAAATACTGATTTAATTCCTTTTGATGTTGAACATATTTTAAAAATCACATCTGATGTGACGTATAGAATAAAATCTCAAATTAGGGAATTAACAGTATGAATTATTGTGATTCTCAGCACCATCCGATATACAAAATAAAATACAAATCTACAACGCTTGATGATACGATTCCCGAATGGATAGTTTGTGAGATATGTTTTGGAAAACCAGAATTTTTTGGTAGATCTGAAGAAATTGAATCTATAATTTCTTTACGTAGCACGGTGACACTTGAAATTGATCATCTCTCATCTATGACTAGAACTTTGGCAAAAAAACTGAAAAAAAATCTTTTAGTAAATTAACTCTATTTTATCCTCAGATGAATCTATAAATAGAATTTAAAAGTGGAAAGTTTGTGCCAGTAGACCCTGTATGTGGAATTGAACTTGATGAAGATTTAGCATTGATTCATGATCATGATGGAAAAAAAGTTTATTTTTGTTGTTCAGGATGTCGGAAAATTTTTCTTAAAAAGCCTAGAAAATATAAAAAAAATATCTAGATTGGGAAAGCCCCACACATTCTACAAAATTTTGATTTTCCTACGTGGTGTTTACAATATGGACATACTTCATCTGATTTAGAATCTACAGGTGTACCAAATAATTTTTTGAAAATTTCATAATAGTACATTGATTCTCTGCTTCTAATGACTACTCCGTCTGTTTTCTCTACTGTCAATTTTCTCTCAACAAACTGCTCTTCTCCTACAATTGAATCAAACAAATTGGTTAACCCTGCAGTTCCTGATCCTTCTTGCATTGGAGATTTCTCTCTCCATGCAATTTGCTGTGGGATGTGTTTTTCAAATGTTTTTCGTAGAATCCATTTCCCATACCTTTTCCCATTCTCCTCTTTTACTTTCAGATTGACTGGAATTTTTTCAGCCAATTTTATTACATTTTCATTTAGGAAAGGAGACTCTATACTTACTCCTAATGCTTTTCCTATTTTCTGTGTGGGAAAATGCATTATTGAGCATATTCTTTTAATTTCTTTTGTTAATTCTTCTTCTGATTTGTTTATCAGGAAACTATACCCTGCAAATAATTCATCTGCTCCGTCCCCTGTAATGATTGATTTTTCTCCCTTTTCCTTTGCCCATTTAATTGATAAATACATTACAACATTATTGCGAATTTCAATATCGTTAAAATTTTTTAGAATTTTTATTGTTTCTTCTATTGCTTCTAGAATTTGTTCAGTTCTGACATTGTAAATAGTCAACGGCAGTTCCATTTTTTTTGAAATCATTTGGCAATATGTAAGATCAGTTGATACAAAATCTTCTGCAATTATTGTCACTGTATTTGGTTTTCTTGGTTTTAAGAAATGTGTAATTATGGAACTATCTAATCCACCTGATAATGAAATTAAGTTTGATTTACATTCATTACATGACTCTTCTAAAACGCTGTACATATTCTGAGAAAATTCTTCCAATATCCTAGATGTTATTTAGAAATTAAAATAGATATGCCTAATGTGGCTAAATGCATAAGATCATTTTTTATTGTAAACTTTAAATTCGCAATCAAATTCTTAAGGGGTGATGCTTCTTCCTGCTGAAATTGAATCTAAGACTCTAATTCCTGCATTGCGTGCTATTCTTGCTAAAAAACTTGCAGAAAATCATGACATTAGAGAGGACGAAATCTCTAAAATGTTGGGAGTTACTCAAGCTGCAATTAGTAATTACATTAGAGGTACAAGAGGTGACCCGTCTTTGATTGCAAAACTTTTGGCCGAAAAACAAGTTGCAATAATGATTGATGAATTATGTGATGGTCTTTCTTCAGACAGGGCATATACTCCATCAAGTCTTTCTAAATTTATTGGACTCTGCAATTATATCAAATCAAGTTTGTTAATCTGTGAGATACATCACAATTTAGAATCAAACATTGATGAGCAAGTTTGCAAAGAATGTGAAAATATGCTTCTTAAAGGTCCTGGAAGCGTTTACTAGTTTTTAATTAAAATAATTTCAATTGTTGAAGTCATATCTCCAATCCCTGCAGCAGATACTGTATCTAGATTAATTTTTTGAACATGAGAATTTCCTTTGAGCAATTTTTCGGTAATGATATTTGCTATTGCAACAGCGTTTGGTATGTTATGACCCTTTGATCTTAAAATTACCTTCTTTCTGTTACCTAATATTGTTAATATTTCAACGGCAGATTCTATTACGGGATAATTTCCTATTTGTATTATGGCAGCATCAGACTTTTCGGTCTGCTCTTGACCACGTGGTTCAGTTCTCTCGTCCATGAGCATTATTCAATATATAGAAATTTTATGTTCTTTTAAGTTTTATCGACCATTGATTCATTTTTCAAAATAATCAATTGGTATGTTTTGATAATCCCCATTAGGAAGTACTCTTCTAATTGTAATTGGGATTACTCTTTGTTCCAATTCTTCCATTGAAATATCCAATGAAATTCTTGCATTTTTTGGAATTGGGATAAATGGTGGTGCTCCTAATGATAATTGTAATGCTCTTGCTCCCATAATTCTTGCTTTTTCAAATCTTGTTAATGTCGGTGGTCCAATTGTAATTTTATTTTTCTCACATGGAATTTCTACTGGTTCATGTTCTTCAATTTTCTCAATAATTTCTCTTTCTTCAATTATTTTGATTCTTTTTTCAAGACTATCTTGTTCTTTTTCAGTTAATGGTTCGACAAGATCTTTTCTATCAATTAATTTTCTGTATGTATCTAATGCTTTGTTTAATCCTGCGTTTTCTTCAACTGGTGCATCTAAATCTTCTTCAGGTTGTGGAGCTTCAATTACTTGAGATTCTACTAGAGATTCATCAGTCTTAGACAAGTAAGCAAATTTCCTTAAAACGTTATATAATCTAATCATTTTAAAGTGCGAATTGAGTACATCTTCAGTCTCC
>JABMOR010000144.1 GCA_013203245.1 Candidatus Nitrosopumilus sp. | reverse complement strand
TAAATAAAGCCCTATATACAGTGTATAATCAGAATGGTCAGAGCCGCAAAGACAACTACTGCTACTACTACTCCCGCCCCTGCCGCCGCTCCTAAGAAGGCAGCTGCCCCTAAGAAGGTCGCCGCCCCTGTTGAGGCTGCCGCCCCTGTTGAGGCTGCCGCCCCTGTTGAGGCCGCTGCCCCTGTTGAGGCTGCTGCCGCTATCGCCAACGAGGTCGTTGTCGAGGCTTCCAACGTCACCCAGAAGATGACTGAGTTCGGAGCCAAGCTTCAGCAACTTAATAGTATTTTCTCTGCCGTAAAGGGTGATTTCAAGACCCTGGAGAAGATTATTTCTCGCGAGTTAAAGGCCGCACAAAAGTCTTCTGCCAAGAAGGCCAAGCGCGCCGGAAACCGCCAGCCATCTGGTTTCGTTAAGCCAACACCTATCAGTGACGAGCTCGCCAAGTTCCTTGGTAAGAGCACTGGAACTGAGATGGCCCGCACTGAGGTGAGCAAGGAGATTAACGAGTATATTCGCACTCACAAGCTTCAGAACCCTACAAATGGTCGTTTTATTCTTGCTGACGCCAAGCTTACCGCCCTTCTTAAGCTTAATAAGGATGACGAGCTTAGCTACTTCAATCTTCAGAGATACATGAAGCACCACTTCATCAAGGCTGATGCCGCCGTCGCAGCTTCTGCTACTGCATAATTTCGTAGCATTTTCAAAATTAATAACCCAAATAAAAAATAAAAGGAATGTTTGTATATTTTCATAGTATAGCATATTTTACATATAAACCATTATATGTAAAATCCGACTTACACCCAACGCGTTGTTTACACCGATGATGCAAATCAATCCAGGAATACGAACCCCTCTTGTTGTGTAATCTCTTTTACACGTTCCATATCAAACTCGTTATTCATGGTAATCTTCAAATCATCTAATTCGCAAAATGTGGGTTTTTCAAAACAGAACATTTTGTGTGTATGCATAAGTTGTTGCATATTCGCAATATATTTTGTATTCTGTCGCAACCAATGATAAAATGTTAGAATATTGTTATGTTCAGTGCCTTCTTTGCGAACAAATTCATTGTACCAACGCATGGTTTCATTCAAAGATGTATTTTGATGAATATTGTAGTCGGTTCCCGAAAGAACGCCGATTTGCCGAAACATATCCATATCCATGTTCAAGTCATTCAATATATTTTCCAGCTTATAAAGAAGGACTGTGTTATTGAGCAAACTCATATGACGTAATACGCGTGGGCATCCATATACAAACATGTCCATGTCGTCGCTCAAGCATGCCCATGCCTTTCCATTGATTACTAAATGGGCACACACGCGATCCGCTTCTCCGCTTGCTTCATAATACATCACTCCATATGCTGTGAGTAATGTTTTCACAGAGGTAATATCCTTTTCGCGAATACGGACAAATTGTTTTTTCAGACATTCCATTTCAATAGCCAATTCTTTTTGTTGTTCGGAATTGTCTGCTTTGGCGATTTCTTCCACTAATTCCTTGTATTTTCCTTCAGCTTGTGTCTTTAATAACTGACGCTCCTTAATCAGTTCCCGTTTTTCGACGGGTGGTTTTCCGTCAAATACAAACAATGGCGTAATATTGTATTTTCGGAATGTGGAGATCATCAAATAAAAGTTTTCCAATAAAGACCCCTGTGCGGTATATTTATACATATAGATACTCGTATCTACAACGATCGTTTTATCGCGCATTACATTCAGCGTTTTTTTTCCAATCGAACTTCGCTTGCATTTTTCAATGAGAAAGCGGTTCAAAAATTTAATACCCATATATTTATTTTGGTAAATGATTGTGGGCAGAATGACCAATGTGTTTCAGCATCAATTTTATAGAATAGTTTATCCAAACAACGTCATTCTCAAGTTCGTGCAGACCATTGATTTTCGCTTGTTTTTCTTGAACCATTTTTCGATTTCTTGGACATAGTGTAATAAAAGGGAGTTCATATATGTGTGCTCGACTAAACGCGTATAGTCATTTATATGTTCTTGTGTATGTATAAATGCAATTCCGTTCCGTGTATTGTTGATGCACCATTCTAAAAAGGCATTGGGTTGTGTAATCAACGCCGCTTTCACCACATAATACGACAATATATGCGATTTTTCGGAGTATTTCTTGCGTGCCTTCTTGGACATTTCACAATTGGTTTTGATTAATTCTGCATAAGTTAAACCATAATAGTCCAAGATTTTCACACATTGAAACACCGAAAATTGAACCTCCAATTTGAACATTTTCTCAAATTTCGTCAAAATCAGTTCCTCGTTCGTCTTCTCGCGCGTTTTCCAGAAGGCGAAAAACAAAGTATGTAACATTTCTGCCCACATTTCACAATAGCTTTCGTACAAACGCACACCGCCGGGTGGTGAAGAGATGGGATACAAGTCCAAGACACGTTTATTTGTCTCGGTCATATCAAATGAAGAGAAGTCAAGTCCAAGATTATGGAATGTTTCATGTATAAACACCTTAAACCACTCTTCCTCGCGGTAAATAATGGTATTCGTAGAAGGCATGCAAGAAGTAGTAAAAGCGGTATTTACATGCATTTCGCCCAACGGAACTATATTCGGTCCATTAGAGACGGATTTCTTGTGGTCGGTGAAATAAATATGAACCGACATTTCATCAGAGCATCCTACACGTGCATATGAATGTATAATATCCAGCCACATATACATTTTCATCAAGGCTTGTTCAAAAAAAGACTCCGTTTTGCGCATATTCGCATTGTTAAAATCTTGGACAGGTTTTAATAAAAATATGTTATACTCTTTCCCTTTCAGTTTGAATCGAACTTGTTTTTGGTATTTATTACCATCTTCTAAATAAGAACGTATGGTGATAGGTATCGAATGATAATCGGAAGGCTTTGTAAAGTCAGACGACGATATAGTCCGAATCGGAGAGCTTATCCATTTTTTATTGGAAGATGTCCAAGATTGATGTGATCGCAACATTTTGTTGTAT
>JABMOR010000047.1 GCA_013203245.1 Candidatus Nitrosopumilus sp. | reverse complement strand
TTGTGGATATTTGGTGATAACATTGAGCAAAAATTTGGTAAAATAAAATATCTTGGAATTTACTTAATGTGGGGAATAGCAGCAGGACTAATTCACATACTTGGAGATCCTACTAGTGCAGTTCCTGCAGTTGGAGCATCTGGTGCAATTTCTGGAGTACTAGGCGCATATCTTGTAATTTTTCCAAGAGCGAGAATTCAGACTTTCCTGATGCTTGGTTTCTTTTGGAGAATGATGCACATTCAGGCTAGATGGTTCTTACCATTTTGGTTAGTCTTTCAAAACTTACTTCCACTCTTCGTTGGAGGATTTGGTATTGCAGGTGGCGGCGTAGCATATCTTGCACACATTGGTGGATTTGTTGTTGGTCTAGGTACAGGATACATTTACAAAAAAATGCACAGTTCTGATTTTACATATGGCACAAGATACGGTTACAGACCTGATTATTGAAAGCATAAATTCCAGATTCTTTTTAAAATTCACATGCCTTTGATTACAGTGTCAATGTATCCTGGTAGAACTCAGGAACAAAAAGATGAATACGCAAAAGCAATCACAAAATCAGCAGTTGAGATTCTAAATACAAAAGAAAGTCACGTTATTGTTGTTTTTGAGGACAATCCTAAAGAAAATTGGTTTTTAGCAGGAAACCAACTTTAATTATTTTTAAAAACAATTGACTGGATTATATCTGTCTAGTCAAGGGATGACGTGCATATTATGATCGGTTTGTATTTTATTAAATAAATTTGCATAATAAGAAAATGGTATATTTTTCATTTGTACCAAAAGTTTATCTTTTTATTATCATATGTTTAATCAATTTCGTGAAAGTTGCAGTAGTTCAATTTACAGCATCAACTAACAAAGAAGTTAATTTAAAAAAAATCCTTTCATACATATCAAAAGCTGCATCTAAAAATGCAACTGTATGTGCATTTCCAGAATTTATGATGTTTTACACAAATTCTTCTCAAACTTCAAAACAATTATCTGATTTATCTGAAATGATTAAAGGAAATTTTGTTACAACTATAGCAAAAGCTGCAAAAGAAAACAAAATTCAAGTTATTGGCTCATTTTATGAGAAGAGTAGAATAAAAGATCGTGTTTATGATACAGCATTTGTAATTGATAAATCTGGTAAAGTAATATCCACATACAGAAAAATTCATCTTTATGATGCACTTGGGTTTAGAGAGTCTGATAAAATGATCTCAGGCTCGAAAATTTCAAAGCCAGTTCAAACATCTATTGGAAAAATTGGAATGATGATTTGTTATGACTTGAGATTTCCTGAGATGTCAAGATCACTTGCAGTAGCAGGCTCAGAAGTGTTAGTAGCACCATCAGCTTGGGTTAAAGGACATATGAAAGAAGAGCACTGGATTGCAATTAACAAAACACGAGCAATTGAAAATGGATGTTATGTGGTTGCACCAGATCAAGTTGGAAATATTTATTGTGGACGAAGTTTAGTAGTTGATCCATATGGTAAAGTATTACTTGACATGAAAAAGAGACAAGGAATCAGTTTTGTTAATATTGATTTGAATAAAGTAAAGCAAATACGAAAAATTTTACCATTACTTAAAAACAGAAGAACTGATGTTTATTCTACTTTGAAGGCTTAGTTTTCCTGCTTTCACAATTAAAATTTCCACACTGTTTAGTCCATTTTTGGTTTCGTGAATAACGAAAAATTATCATCGGCCATTGACATACACCACATGGCATCTTAGTAGCTCTTAGTCTTGCTTTTTGTAATAACGGTGATGATGCTTTACATCCACCATAAAAATTTGAACAACCCATGAATCGTTTTCTTGTTGCTTTAGATCTAATAACCAGTAACTCTCCTAATTTGCATTCAGGGCAAGGTACTAGTCCCTTTTTAGGAGAATTAGTTCCGAGAATAATGTATTTTCTCTCTTTTGATGACCAAGAAAGAAATCCATTACTATCCAAGTATTGAATAATTTCTTTTTTGAAGATACTAGTTACTGACTTTGTAGTTTTGACTACATGTCTCATTGTAGGTTTTTTGATCTGAATTATTTTGATACTTAATTTTCTTCTTGGCATTTTCTATGATGAATTTACTAAAACAATTTTTATAGGGAAATGGGTCAGTGACATTTGTGGAAAAGGTTTGTGTTCTTGGCGCTGGTAGCACCAAATATGGAAAATTAAGTGAAAGTATTGCTGATATTACTACTCAGGCTTCAGTTGCAGCCATAGAAAGCGCAGGAATTTCCCCAAAAGATATCAAAGCATCTTACATTTCAAACGTCTTTGGCGTTGCTGACAAACAGGTACATCTTGGTCCTGTTTTAATGAGCCGATTAGGAATTCCAGATAAACCATCATTATCAATAGAGTCTGCATGTGGAAGTGGTTCTGTAGCTTTTAGAGAAGCATATGCCAATGTTGCAGCAGGATTTTATGATTGTCTAGTTGTTACCGGTGTTGAAAAAGTAACTCACACAGGAACTGAATGGACTACAACTTATTTTGCATATTGTTCTGACTTTTTCTATGAAGGTCAAGCAGGTGCATCATTTCCAGGTTTGTTTGCATCCATGACAAGAGCTTACTTGACAGAATTTGATGCAACTGAAGAAGACTTTGCAGCAGTTGCAGTAAAAAATCACAACAATGGTTTTCTAAATCCAAAAGCACACATGCAAAAGAAAATTACCGTTGATGATGTAATGAATTCTGCAGTAGTTGCAAGTCCACTAAAACTTTATGATTGCTGTCCATTCTCTGATGGTGCAAGTTCTGTTATTCTTTGTTCTGAAAAATTTGCAAAAGAAAATGGTAGTGACTATATTGAAGTAATTGGTTCTGGCAGAGGCGGTTCACCTGCTGCATTACAAGGACGTGAACACATGACAACAATCCCTAGTACAAAAATTGCAGCAGCAGATGCCTACAAAATGGCAGGTATCACTGCAAAAGATATTGATTTTGCTGAAGTACATGATTGTTTTACAATTGCAGAAATAGTTGACACAGAAGACTTGGGATTCTTTGATAAAGGTCAAGGTGTTCAAGCTGTTCGTGAAGGCAGAACATCATTAAATTCTGACATTTCTATTAATCCTTCAGGTGGTCTTAAATCAAAAGGACATCCAATTGGTGCAACAGGAGTTGGACAAGTAGTAGAAGTATTTGATCAACTAACTGGAAAAGCTGGTGCAAGAACTGTTAAAGATGCAAAAATTGGTTTAACCCATAACTTTGGTGCAACTGGTGCAAGTTGTGCTGTCCATGTATTTCAAAGTGTGTAAAATGACTGTTGAAGAACAACTTATTGAATATGCTAAACAAGGCAAGCTTGTAACTCACAAATGTACTGAGTGTGGTTATCTTCATTTGTCTACGGCATATTATTGCCTAAAATGTGGTAGCAAGGGATTTGAGGATGTTGTTTTAGATGGTGTAGGCTCAATTGCCACTTATACAATAATCACTGTGGCACCTGCAGGCTTTGAAAAATATACTCCATATGCTTTTGTTGTACTTCAACTGGATGATACACATTTGAGAATATCTGGATTTATGGCAGGAATTGCTACTCCTGCAGAACTACCTGTTGGAACAAGAGCCCATATTACTGGTTTTGATGAACGTGGAATCATCATTGAAAAACAGTAAAATAATTTGCTTGAATTATTAAAAAAAATCAAAATCGGTTCTTAATTATTTTGTATATCTAATCACATTCATGTCAGTAGAAATTACATGTGGTAAATGTGGAGAAAAGATCACAAACATGAAGATGTTAAAATCTCTTAAAGATGTACTAAATCCAACAAATGGAAAGTGTCCATCATGTGGACAGAAACTTTCTACATCAGAATTTTCACTTGATGTCCAAGAAAATTAAATAAAAATGATCTTTATTAGATCTTATTTTTAAGAAATTAGATCAAAAGTATGAATAACTTATCTAGTCACAAGTCTTATTTACTGCATTAAATTTAGAAAGATTAGTGAAACAAACCGAAGAGGAATTAGACCTAGACGTTAATGCTGATTTGGATGATACTGGATTAGATCTAGATTCAGATGATGATCTAGACGACTCTGATCCAAAGAGAGGTGGAATATTACAATCTACCTCAAAACGTGTCAGAATGATCTTTTCTGTCATGGCAAGTCCTAATAGAATTGATATTCTCAGAATTCTAAATTCTAAAGGCCCATTAACTTATTCTGAATTAAAATCCTTGGCTGGTTTCAAATCAAAAAAAGAAAGTGGAAAATTTGCATACCACTTGAGAAAATTACTTAGAC
>JABMOR010000148.1 GCA_013203245.1 Candidatus Nitrosopumilus sp. | reverse complement strand
TCTCTCAACCGCCCAATCTCCCTCCGTTTGGGGATGTTCTTCCTCCGCTTGAACCCGGCTTTCCGATTCCGGAGTGGGTTCTCACCTGCACCAACCGTGTCCGCTACGTGCTGATGGACGGTGATCGGATTGTAGATTTTGCCAACTTGGACTGCTTGGGCTGGGAGGTGGATCTGGTGCAGACGATCCTGAAACAAGACGCCGTCTCCGGGCAAGCCAGCATCACCGGTAATATGTGGCGCATGGGTCGAGTGCTGGGGTCGGACGACGTGTCCATCATGACGGAAGGAATCGAGTTGCAACTCGCGGTTGCGGCCGGACTCATCGAAGTGGGGAGAGCCGTCTGGAACGACTATGCGCTATCGCGCGAAGACAAGGACAAGGCGATCGAGGCATTTCGAAGTTTTCTCGGATTTCCGCCGCTGCACCCCGGCGGTCCCATCCGGAATTCGGGGCTGGTGGCCGTCGCTCCCTTTGTCGCTGCCCGAAAAGTTGAAATCATCAGACGATATGAAGTGAGCGATCCGTTTGTTCATTACACGCCCGAGGATGTTCGTAGAACGGTGCAGCCATGGCAGTATGCTGTACCTCCGAAATCTCTGGTCGGGTTTGAAGTCGGAAAGTCAAACGAGAATTACGGCGGTTGGGCTGGCAGTCCTTACAAAAATACAGGCCGCGACGGGCGGGCTTTCAACGAACAGGTGACTGATCCAGGCGTTTACAGTTCTAACGATTGGGCGTTCGGCAGCGGCCTCAAATTGAACCACAGATTTTTCGACCACGTTCATCGCGGCACGCCGTGGCAGACGATTTACTATCACGGCGAAAACGTTGATCCATACTTGTGGGAACGATATCGCGGCGCGGCCGAGTCGTCGCCGGAACGCGATTGGGTTTGGATCGAAGAGTTCCGCAAGGACTGGCTCGGCTTGCCGGTCGTTGAATCCGCCACTCCCGAACCGGTGCTGGTCAACAACACCATCGCGAACAACGCCGCTTTGCCGGGCGAACGCGGCACGGCAATCCATCTCGAACCGCAAACGAGCACCCAGATCGCGAACAACATCGTCGCCTTCAACTCCGCTGGGATTGAACAGGTTCCCGGCGGTTCACCAACGCTTCTCTCCAATGCCGTGCATGGAAACACGAACGGAAATTACATCGGTCTCTCGCCCGG
>JABMOR010000046.1 GCA_013203245.1 Candidatus Nitrosopumilus sp. | reverse complement strand
GGTCGGCTGCCCTGATGTTCTAGTTGGAGCATCTACAACACCTACTAGAATTGATTCTGATGCTGATGGGTACTATGACGCAATTGATTGGTGCCCAACAAGTCCAGAAACTTGTAATAAATACAATGATCATGATGGCTGTCCTGACACTGCTCCAGAACAACAAAGATTCGTCCATGATGATGATTTAGATGGTATAATTAATGATGAAGATTTATGCCCTCTTGATCCTGAGGATTATGACGGTGACCGAGATTTAGACGGTTGCCCAGATAATTAAAAGAATTCATTATTTTTTGAATGATAAATATATTCAGTCTGTAAAGTTTGATCATGCTTCCCAAATTTTCAAGTAAGGCATTTTTAGCTCCTATGGCTGGAGTGAGTGATCCAGCACTTCGTTTACAATGTAAAAAAATGGGTGCTGGTTTAGTTGTTACAGAATTTACTAATATTCATAGTATTGTTGCAAAAGAAAACCAACTCAAAGAAAGAATGAAAACCATTCAAGAATTTATTGAATTCTCTGATGAAGAACGCCCTCTTTCAATTCAATTATTTGGATCTGATCTTACTGCTTTAGAAAAGGCAGCAAAAATTGTAGAGCCATATTTTGATATAATTGATTATAACATGGGCTGCCCTGCTCCTCATATTACACAACAAATGGCCGGAGGTGCCCTGCTGCAAGAAGTTAATCTGACTCAGCAAATTTTCAGTACACTTGTAAATGCTGTAAAAAAACCCGTTACTCTAAAGATTCGTTCAGGTGTAACTGATGCCAGTAAATTCCTCTTTCGAGATATTGCTG
Organism: Candidatus Nitrosopumilus sp.; assembly: GCA_013203245.1. Lineage (GTDB taxonomy): Archaea > Thermoproteota > Nitrososphaeria > Nitrososphaerales > Nitrosopumilaceae > Nitrosopumilus. Next base: position 5,408 of record JABMOR010000046.1, on the reverse strand, counting down.
AAATTGCTGAAGATGAAGGGATTCAAATGATTACGTTGCATCCTCGAACTGTTAGCCAAGGATATTCTGGAAATGCTGATTGGAATTTAATCAAAGAACTAAAAGAAATCTCTAGTATACCAATTGTTGGAAATGGTGATATCACTACTCCTGAGGATGCTAAAAATATGATTGATAATACTAATTGTGATTATGTGATGATTGGTAGAGGTGCAATGGGTAATCCATTTCTGTTTGAACAAATTAATGATTATTTGAAAACCAATTCTTACAATGAATATTCATTCAAAGATAGACTAGATTCTTTTTTTGATTATTTACATCTCACAAATCAATACAAAATCAAATTTGCAAATATCAAGGGACAAGCCATGAGATTTACTAAAGGAATGAAAGGTGGCTCTAAACTGCGTTCTAAAATCACTCTTTCAAAAAATATTGAAGAATTAGAAAAAATTATGAATGATGCATACACCTCATTTTAGAAATATCACCAATCATCCGAAATCTCTTTACATTTGTTTAGGATGAGACTACATTTTATGCTGAATTTTTACGCAAATTGGACTATTCTTATATATTTCAAGAGTGTATTTTATGTATGAAAATAGGATTTGAATCATAATTGGCAACAGCTTATGTTCTCATAAACTGTGAGTTGGGTTCTGAAGAATCTGTAATCTCAGAACTAAAATCTATTGAAGGTGTTGTTGAAGTACATGGTACCTTTGGTGCATATGATATTATGGCTAAAGTAGAATCAAGTCAAGTAGAAGCATTACGAGAGACTATTACATGGAAGATTAGGAAAATTCCAAAAATTAGATCAACATTGACGTTGATGGGAATTGAAGGGCAACAATAATTCTTCAAAATCCTTTACTTTTATACTCAAATTGTAATACTAAATATCCCTTCAAAAATATGTCCTCCAAAAGGATAACACCCCTGAGAGGAGTAGTTAACCTCTCAGCAGTTTAATTTTCATTAATTGTCGTATTGTATAATTTTGATAAAAGAAAATGATTAGAGGGCTTCAGAACCACTCTTTTTAGATGCGATATTTAGAGCAGTTTCAACATTAGTTGTGGTGATGATTCCATCTCCGCCTTTCCCTGTGAAAGCTGCATTTGCAATTGCTGAAGATACTTTTTCAACATTAGAATCATCTACAATTGTACTAACAGTTGCAACTTGGTTGAATTCTGCAGTAATAGTGCCTGTTCCTCTACCAGATCTCATTTCTTGTCTGGCTCCAGAACCTCTACCTTTTCCTTCCAGAATGGTGTATCCTCCCACAATATCATTTATTGCTTCAGTTACTGCACCAATTTTGGTTGCTTGAACAGTTGCCTCAATTCGTTTCATTTCCATTCTTTTTCTAGTATTGTTTAAAAAAGATCATATGTTTTTATTCAAATTTTATGATACATTGGAATCTAGTTGGTTATGTCATAATCCTTTGGGCTTTTTAGTCTCTAAGAAAAATAAAATTATGAAAAGTGATGAAAAAAGGTCTCATAGACTAAATTATCTTTTAAAGTGCTATTTGTTAAATCCTAAAGAAATTGATCTCTACCAAAGAGCAAAGCAAATGGGTGTTACTGATTCCACTGCTAAGGATTACATTAGAACAGTCATAATTCAAGCCCAAAAAATCTACACAAAATAGCTATCTGACATATATTCATAAATAATCAATTTGAGAGAAAATACACATGACAGATCCGTTATTGGATGATGTAAAATCTCTTTTGGATAAGGATTTTGGAGACGATAGAATTCTAAAGCAAATTTGTAGAGCATGTGAGAATAATGAGGTAATTAGTAATTATGAAAGAAATTATGTCAGAAAATTAGCTGAAAAACATCTAGGAAAAAGACCTGAATTTACTCAAACTCCTCATGTTGAAGAAAAACCAATAGTTTCTGATGTTCCTATTCCGCAAATTCAACAAACTCAATCATTACTAACTGAGATGCCACGAATATCTTATTCAAAATCAAAAAATAAAAAAATTATGCTTGGTATTGGTGGATTAGCTTTAGTAATAATTATTGCAGTAGCAGTTTCTTTCAGCGGTCTTACAACTGGAATTACTAAAATTGATACTTCATCTAGTGATATTCCACTTTCATTATCAATTCAAACTGATTTAAAATCATACAACAAAAAGGATTTGATTTCAATCAGTGGTGTATCAAATTCTATGGGAACTGTGAATCTATCAATAGAGAATCAAAACAATAAACTTGTGTGGACAGAACAAATATCGTTGAAAAATGATGGGCAATTTTCAACCTTAGCTATTGCAGGGGGTGCAGGGTGGGAAAAATCTGGCACTTATACAATCAAAGTAGATAATGGTAAAGAAACAAAATCTGATACATTTTCATTTACTGCATAATTTATTCAAATTCTTTCCAATGTGAATCTACCAAATCTCGTAATTCCTCTACACTAATTTCATTCATATATTCACGATAAACAATGAATTTGTTTTGTTTATCAGTATCGTCACCATAAATGTCCGTAGTATTCTTTGGTATTGCACCTGATTTCCATTGATCCATTTCAAAAATCCATATTTTTGAATCTGGATTAGAAAAATCAATATCATCACATCCAACTACGTAAAGATAACATTTTGTTGCCATGTTTAATTTTTCATGTAGTTTTTCGTATGCTATCATCTGGCCTTTTGCCATGTTGATTTTATCATTATGAAATCCCTTGAATTCTAAAATGATGAATCCTCCTCTATGTTCAATTAACCAGTCAATATCAGTACCGCCTGAGGCCATCATACCATGTACAATAAGATCACCTAGAACCTCTCTTCCACGTGTAAACTCTGATTCATCAAAAATTTGATATTTTGCCTTTGGACTATTACGAATGATTTGTTTAGATATTTGTTGAGATTCCATCGGGTTTTCTTTTTCATATAATGTATCGATTAAATCTCCTGTTTCATCAGGCATCATTTTTTGATTTTTAAACCAAATGATAAGAGATTGTGTAAAATTTAGTAAAGTTTTATGATTCTTCTAATCTATCTACAGAAAAATTCATTTCCTGTTCCTTTGTAAAGCACAAAATATTCATCCTGATTTTTTCGATCCTTTTTTGCATTTAGAGCATCTTGATACATTTCAAAATGCTCTACTAGGTACAACTGATTACCTGGTTCTTCAAAATAATCTACCCCAACTAAATCAAAGCCTGTTTCAGGAGTTAATTTGATCTTTTGTTCCTCAAACATATCTTTAGTCAATTTTTAAAATACACCAAAATCATTGATCATACATCATTAGATTCTTTTCTTCTAATAATGCATGTAAATTGTGAACAGAACGATAAACATCTGATTCATTTTTTGCTCCTGTACACACTAGTTTTCCTGATGCAAATAACAATATCACTGTTTTTGGATCAAGCATTCTGTGAATTAGTCCTGGAAATTGTTCTGGTTCATACATACTTCTAGCTAAAGTTCGAGCCGCTTTTTCTAAATGGATTTTACCACCAAGATTAATTGAGGCTACCATATTTTGAACCGTAATTATTGCATCTTTTTTTATTTTTACTTTACTTTTTCGTAACATTTGAACAACTGTATTGACTGCTTTAATTGCCATCTCTTCAGATTTTGCTCCTGTACACACCATCTTTCCTGTTCTAAAAATTAATGTGGCAGTTTTTGGTTTAGTTAATCTAAAAACAAGTCCTGGAAATTGTTCTGGATTGTATTCTGTATCTGGAAATTTTTTAGTGATTTCAATAAGATCTATTTTTTGATCCACTGATGCAGATGCAACAACGTTTTCTATACTAACAATAGGTTTTGTTTGAGGCATATCGAGGGTCTTTATATATGACTTTATATATACTAGCCAAATTTTTTTATAAATTTTAAATTTTTCTAATGATGTCCGATCCACTGATAACGATATTCTTCATCTATGATGTCTGATACAATTTCTTTATTTTTGATTTTGGTTTTTGGAAAATTTACATCAAAGATTCCCAATTGACCTTTCCATGGAATTGGAATTCTTAACGGTTTTGCATTTTTTAATAAAAATCCAAAAGTTTTGGTTTGAAATTTTTTTTTTGAGAAATGAAATTTTTGATCTAAAGTAATTTCTTTTATTGAATTATATTTTTTTACATCATAAAGTTGAGCTTTACCAATAATTGAACCTGTAACAAATTTTTTATTAATTTTTAATCTCTTAGCATCATCAATTCTTATCTTTAATGGGGCATGAACTAAAAACTCTCCTCGGAAATTAGTATTCCAATTTCTTAATTCTATACTTTTTTTTCCTGAAATAATTAAATCAGCAAATGGTTGAGAAATTGAAAGACATTTCAAGATTCATTCTGTGGCTGCTTTGATAAATTCACCGGGGTTTTTACCTTGTCCTTCAGGCAAATTTGTTATGCCTCCATTCAAGCTTTCAGTTACTATGCCTTTACTTGCAAGTACCTGAGCAGTCATTAATGATGTATTTCCAGCCATACAAATTAGCAATGATTTACCTTTAGATCCATCCAGATCTTTGCTTAATTCTTCTGGAATTTGCTGTGTTGATAATAATTGATTGATAATACTTGCTTTTGGTATTGTAATTTTTTCTTTATCAACACCTAAAGATTTAGCAATAATTTCAATTCCTTCCTCTTTTGGTGTATATGATGGATGGACCCATATTATTTTATCATATTCTTGAATACTATCTATTGCTTCTTCTAAAGAGACTTGAATACGCTTGTTGGCTGACATTGCTTCTAGATTTTTTCTATATTTTTCTATACCATCCGCTACTACAACTATAAATTTCCCCTTATCCCCATCACTTACCATTTCTAAAATAGCATACAATGCAAGTGCTGTACTTTCACCAATATTGTGACCTTTATCTACAAAAAATTTTAGTAAATGTTTTGCCTGTCCAAAATCAACTTCATGTTGGGCAGCATATGCATCTGGATTGTACAACTTTAGTCCATCTGCTTTTGCTTTTGTTCTAATTCCTGCAACATCTTGACCTGGAACTGGAAACACTATGTGTATTGCTTTTTTCCCATATTTTTGATTCATGTAGATACTTAATCCACCAGATGTGCCACCGGTTCCAAAAGAGCAGATTATTCTATAGTTTTCTAATGAATCATTATTTTCATGTAATTGTTGGTCGATTTCTACAGCTGTAATTGTTTTATGAGCGTCAATGTTTAATTCATTATCGTATTGTTCTGGACAAAAACAATCATACATTTTTGAAAGTAATTTTGCTAAATTGATTATGTCTTGTGCAGCTAATAATGTCTCAACTTCAGAAATTGATTTATCATAAATTGTAGGATCAAAACCTAATTCTGCTAACTGAGAACGAAT